>NZ_JBNPMZ010000008.1:0-124647 GCF_050314255.1 Sporofaciens sp. SGI.106 | reverse complement strand
ACTTAGGAGGCCCAGATACAAAACAATGGATATGATCACCTTCTCCAACTTCAAACAGGTGAACTGTAAATCCTTTATCTGCGGCAATCTGATGTACCAGTTCCTTCAAATATTTCTCTATTTCAGCAGAAAGTATCTTTCTTCTATATTTGACTGACCACACCACATGGTAATTAATATTATATACACATGTCCTTGAATGTATTAAATTTCTTTCATACTCATAATATATCATATGAGTAATTTTACTGCAATCAAAAATCGAATATTTGTTCTGTTATTACAAAACATGCCAGAGAGACCGTCTGCAATTTCACAAAATTGAATCTTTCGCCTTTCACGACGTCCCTCTGGCACTATAGAGCTTTCATCTCGGCAATTGAATTACCGAGGATTCCCGCTTTTTTATCCTAAACGTGAACCGCCCCTTTTTGTTGTTTGTATGCCAGGACGCGCTCTAAGGGGCGCTACTTATTTTTAATTATTTTAAATGTGCCCCTACGTGGCAAAGCTTGGAAAAGCAAATATCACACGTAAAAAAAGCGTGTGACTACATGTCAGATAAAAGAAAAAGCATTTTCCCACGTAAAAAATGCCGAAAACTACGTGTGAAAGGAAAGAAAATGAGATTTTTCACGTAAGGAACTCCTAAAGTACGTATTGAATGTGAGAAAAGTAATTATCCCACATAAAAAGGCGTTGCTCCATAGTGAATAGTCATCTATGGAGCAACGCCCCCCTTCGTGCGCGGGGAAGCTACAAAACAGTAGTTTCATCTCCGCGAACTGTGCATAAAAACTCCAGAATTTGGAATTTACAAATATTTCTTCAATGTCTCAACGCGGTCCAGTTTCTCCCACGGAAGTTCGATATCTGTGCGTCCGAAATGTCCGTATGCCGCAGTCTGCTTGTAGATCGGTCTTCTCAGATCCAGCATCTTGATGATTCCTGCCGGACGGAGATCGAAGTTCTCACGGATAATCTCTACCAGTTTCTCATCAGAGAGCTTACCGGTTCCAAATGTATCGATCATAATGGAAGTCGGGTATGCCACACCGATTGCGTAAGACAGCTGAATCTCACATTTTTTTGCAAGCCCTGCCGCAACAATGTTCTTTGCCACATAACGTGCTGCATATGCCGCAGAACGGTCTACCTTGGTGCAGTCCTTTCCGGAAAATGCTCCGCCGCCATGACGTGCCATTCCGCCGTAGGTATCTACAATAATCTTACGTCCTGTAAGTCCGCTGTCACCGTGTGGTCCGCCGATAACAAAGCGTCCGGTCGGATTGATGAAGAACTTGGTCTTCTCATCTGTCATTCCCTCTGGGATGATTGCATCAAATACGTACTTGCGAATGTCTTCATGAATCTGTTCCTGTGTTACATCCGGATCATGCTGTGTGGAAAGTACCACTGCATCCAGTCTGGACGGAACTCCGTTCTCATCATATTCTACAGTTACCTGTGTCTTTCCATCCGGTCTCAGATACGGAAGGGTTCCGTTTTTTCTCACTTCCGTCAGTCTTCTGGCAAGCTTGTGTGCCAGCGCGATCGGATACGGCATCAGCTCTTCCGTCTCGTCAGATGCATATCCGAACATCATACCCTGATCACCTGCTCCGATTGCATCCAGCTCTTCCTCTGACATCTTATTTTCCTTTGCCTCCAGTGCCTTGTCCACACCGAGTGCAATATCGGCAGACTGCTCATCAATCGCAGTGATCACACCACAGGTGTCTGCGTCAAATCCGAATTTTCCTCGTGTATACCCAATCTCTCTTACCGTATCACGCACAATTTTCTGAATATCCACGTAAGCCTTTGTAGTGATTTCCCCCATAACCATAACCAGACCTGTCGTCGTGCAGGTTTCGCATGCCACACGGCTCATTGGATCCTGCTCCATCAGCGCATCCAGAATTGCATCGGAAATCTGGTCGCACATCTTATCCGGGTGTCCTTCAGTTACAGATTCAGATGTAAATAATCTTTTTTCCATTTTATCCTCTCCTTATTTGTTCAAATGTGCCGCGGTGCATCCGCTGCGGCGTATGCGTCAGCTTTCTCTCATGATCTGGTCTGTATATTCTTGCTCTATGGAAACGCAGTTTCCTATAGAGCGAAAAAACAGCCCGCCATAAGCGGACTGTTCATATTTCATAACCAATCCTCTTATTGTTCGATTGCTCGCTCAGGTTGGCACCTTCCAGTCTTCTGGGGTTGCCGCGGCTTCACAGATCCTTTGTATCTCCACCGCTCTGAATAAGAGAAAGTCTGATATTTACTTGTTTCTCACGTACTCATCAAGTACAATAGCTACTCTACACCATATACTGACACAAGTCAATACACATTTTCCATTAGCTTACTTTCAGTTTGAATTTCTTAATATCCTTCTCACTTGCCACACGCTCGATCACAGCACCAAGGCTTCTAAGTTTCTCTTCAAATCTCTCATATCCTCTCTGGATATAAACGATATCATCTACAATCGTAATTCCTTCTGCCGCGAGCCCCGCGATACAAAGCGCTGCGCCGGCACGCAGATCCGGTGCACTGACCCGTGCTCCCGAGAATTTCGCCACGCCTTCTATCGTCGCAGAGTTGCCTTCTACCTTAGCATTGCCGCCCATTCTTGCCAGCTCATCCAGATATTTAAAACGATTCTCGAAAATACTCTCTGTAATAATACTTGTCCCTTTGCACAATGAAAGTGTGACACCAATCTGTGGCTGCATATCTGTCGGGAATCCCGGATACGGCAGAGTCTTCACATGCGTACAGGTCAGGCTTCCCTTGGAAACGACACGCACTGCATCATCGAATTCTTCCACTTCACAGCCAATCTCTACCAGCTTTGCGATGGTTGCTTCCAAATGCTTCGGAATAACATTCAGAACCGTCACATCTCCTTTGGTTGCCGCTGCCGCGAACATAAAAGTTCCTGCCTCTATCTGATCCGGAATAACAGAGTACTCTGTTCTGTGCAGTCTCTGAACCCCACGAATCTTGATAACATCAGTTCCTGCACCACGGATATTGGCGCCCATGCTGTTCAAAAAGTTTGCCACGTCAACAACATGTGGCTCTTTTGCCACATTTTCCATAATGGTCAGTCCCTCTGCCATCGCTGCCGCCATCATTACATTAATGGTAGCTCCGACGCTGACCACGTCAAAATAAATATGTTTTCCGACAAGCCGGTCAGCTTCTGCAATAATCTTTCCGTGTTCAATATCTACATCTGCACCCAGGGCACGGAATCCCTTGAGATGCTGGTCAATCGGTCTGCTTCCAATATTACAGCCGCCAGGAAGAGCTACTTCAGCTCTTTTATACTTTCCAAGAAGCGCACCTAACAGATAGTAGGATGCCCGAATCTTCTTAATGTAATCATATTCAATATCAAAATTTGTAATACCTTTTCCATTGATTCTTACCGTGTGACGATCTACACGGTGAACACTTGCTCCAATTCCGGAAATCGCATCCAGAAGTACGTTAATATCATTTACATCCGGCAGGTTATCAATCAATACCGTCTCATCTGTCATGATCGCTGCTGCAAGAATTGCCAGTGCTGCATTCTTAGCACCGCCGATCTCGACCTCACCGACGAGCGGATTGCCACCCTTTATAATATACTGCTCCATATTACACCTCTATTACTGTTCCAATTATATATACTCTCACCCTGCAGAACAATGTCTTGCGTTACTAGTATATCACACTTTTGTCAATTGTAAAATAATTTTTACAGGCACGTAAAATTTCTGTAACATTTTTCCAATTTTTATAAAGCGCCGGAAGTATTACTATCTATTTTACCCCTCCAACGCCTCCAACACTTTACCAATAGTTTCTTCTAATGTCAAGCCATCTTCGCAAACTGTGATATCTGCGTACTTCTCAAACAGGACTCTGCGCTCCTCATAGAGATCCTTCAGTGTCTGATTTTTCTTAAGAACTACTCCCCGTTTTTCCGCATCTCCGATTCTTCTGCTGATGGTATCATATGAAGTCTGCAGGTATACCACCGTTCCGATCTCTTTATAATGCCGCATGGCATTCTCACAGTACACCACGCTTCCTCCGGGAGAAATAACGGTATGAGACACCTTCACTTCCGCATTTACCCGATCTTCTATTTTTAGAAACCCGTCAATTCCCTCTTCTTTAATAATATCCTTTAACAGACAGCCTTCCTGTTCCTGTATCAGAAGGTCTGTGTCTATAAATCCATACCCAAGTCTCTTAGCTGTAACAACTCCGATTGTGCTTTTTCCTGATGCCGGCATTCCAATGAAAATAATATTGTCCATATCCCTATCCCGTCCTTCCTGATTTCATTTGCATCAGTATAGCACAGATTTTCAGAAAAAGGGAGACTTTCCGAAAAGGCTCCCTTTTTTGGATTCTCAGAAATATTTCCGGCGGTATTTTCTATGGTCACTTCTTCTTTTATACATCTCCTGATAGAGCATTACCTGTATCAGATCCCGAAGCCAGTCTCCGGGGTTTTCTTCCTTTTCCTTCGCCCTGTCATAGATCCGTCTTCCCATGAGCATGAGCTGCAGCTGATCCGGATACTCATCGTACATCATACTGCAGTCATATTCCATGCGGTCACACTCTTCTTCCACATAGGGCAGTACACGCTTTGCCGTCGCCGGATACATACTCTTCATGTATTCAAAATCCCGTCGGTCTATTCTTTCATCGTCATAGAGAAGCGGCATCGGATATGCCATATAATAGGGAAGTTTTATGTCCATTGGATTCTCTCCTTCGCCAATATCAATATCTGTGATTAGTATATGCAGAAAACTGCAGACCGTGCCAATACAGGCAGTCGGTCTGCAGTCTCCAGGTTCACTATTTTATTCTTCCCAGGAAAGTCTGTGCAGGTTTCCTTTCAGATTCATTCCTTCGAAATGATTCTGGCGCAATGCTTCATACAAAATAACGGCCACTGAATTACCAAGGTTCAGAGAACGTATGTCCCCAATCATCGGTATCCGCACACTGTCTTCCTTATGTTTCACCAGTATTTCCTCCGGTATTCCCGCGCTTTCCTTTCCGAACATAATATAACAGTCCGGTTCATAATTCACTTCTGTATACACGTTCGGTGCTTTCGTCGTCGCCATGTAAATCTTTGCACCCGGGTTCTTCTCCATAAAATCATTGAAATCAATGTAAGTCCGTACATCCAGATCCTTCCAGTAATCCATTCCTGCACGCTTCAGACTTTTCTCATCCAGCCGGAATCCCAGCGGCTCTATCAGGTGAAGGCGCGTACCCGTCGCTACACAGGTACGCCCAATGTTCCCCGTATTGGCCGGAATTTCCGGTTCATGCAATACGATATTCAGCATATGCCCTGCCACTCCTTCTTATTCGTTACGCAACCGTCCTATGAAATTTCCAAGGCGCCTCAATGCTTCTTTCAGTTCATCCAGAGAATATGCATAGGAAATACGGATGAATCCTTCTCCGCTGTCACCGAATGCTGTTCCGGGAACAACTGCAACCTTCTCCTCCCGCAGGAAACGGGTAGCAAATTCTTCGGAAGTCATACCAAATTCCTTGATGCACGGAAATACATAAAATGCCCCGTAAGGTTCAAAACACTCCAGCTTCATGCGCTTGAACTCATGCATGAGGAAACGCCGCCTCTGGTTATACGCCTCACGCATGCTCTGCACTTCGCCTTCACAGTGACGCAATCCCTCGACAGCCGCATACTGGCTGTTGGTAGGAGCGCACATGATTGCATACTGATGGATTTTCAGCATCTGCTTTATTATCACTTCCGGTCCGCACACATAGCCGAGACGCCAGCCCGTCATTGCAAATCCCTTGGAAAATCCGTTGATCACAATCGTACGTTCCTTCATTCCCGGGAAGGATGCAATGGATACGTGAGGCTTTCCATAGGTAAGCTCTGAATAAATCTCATCAGAAAGCACATATATATCATGCTTTTTCACTACCTCAGCAATCGGTTCCAGCTCTTCTTTCGTCATGACTGCACCGGTCGGATTATTCGGAAACGGCAAAACCAGAATTTTTGTCTTTGGCGTAATAGCTGCCTCTACTTCTTCTGCTGTCAGCTTAAAATCATTCTTCTGCTGAAGCGGTATGATAACCGGGGTCCCTCCGGCCAGAAATGCACATGGTTCATACGATACATAACATGGCTGCGGAATCAGCACCTCATCTCCCGGATCCAGCATGGCACGAAAGGCAATATCTATTCCCTCACTGCCGCCAACGGTTACAATAACTTCTTTATCCGGGTCAAAAGTCACATTAATCTTTCTTTCCTGATATTTACATATCTCTTCCTTCAAAGGCTTTAGTCCTGCATTGGATGTATAAAAAGTTCTTCCTCTCTCCAGGGAATAAATACCTTCCTCCCGGATCCTCCACGGCGTATCAAAATCCGGTTCTCCCACACCAAGGGAAATTGCATCCTTCATCTCGCTCACAATATCAAAAAACTTACGGATTCCGGATGGTTTTACTTCTGTTATTTTCTGTGATAATGGATTTCTCATTACGGTGTCACCAGCATCCTTTCTTCTTTCATCTTTCTTCCCATAACCGTGCCGTGGTCCTTATATTTTTTCAGAATAAAATGAGTAGCGGTACTGATAACCGGCTCAATAGATGAAAGTTTCTCGGATACGAAACGGGAAACCTCCTGCAGAGTCCTTCCTTCCATGGACACAAGCAGATCATATGCTCCCGAGATCAGATAAACGGCCGTCACCTCCGGATAGTTATAAATTCTTTCAGCTACTTTATCAAATCCATCGTTTCTCTGAGGTGTGACCCTCACTTCAATAAGTGCATTTACAAGTTCTACTCCAGCCTTATCCCAATCAATCAGCGTATGATATCCGCAGATAATCTTTTCCTGCTCCATAGTTGCCACTTCATTCATGATTGTCACCTCATCGGTGCCCAGCAGTACTGCCAGCTCCTTCAGATCAATTCTGCTGTTTGTTTCCAGATACCGCAGTATCTGTCTTCTGTTTTCATTCATTTCTTTTCCTCCTGTTGTCTAAGTTTTCTATAGAGTAAAAAAGGGATCACTGCCGTGACCCCGCATCTTCCAAGAATATCTTCGTCAGTTCATCCGGTGCCGGACGGTCAATATACCGCATGTCCTCACCGTTATGAATGACTTTGTCATTGCCATTATTCAGGCGCCCTATCACAGACGCCGTTATGCCATCCTGTACAAGCGCATCTGCCAGTTCCTCTCCCCGGTTCGTCAGCATCAGCATACACCCATGTGATGTGAGCTGATACGGATTAAGGCGAAAATGTTCACAGACCTCTATGGTCTCCTGTTTAATAGATATCTTCTTCATATCCACAGAAAGGCCCATGCCCGTTTCCTGCGCCAGATAATGAAGGGACGCAAGTATGCCTCCTTCACCGATCTGACGTATGACAGACACGCCCATGGCTTTTGCAACGGCAATTTCCCGAAGTGCAAAAATCTGGGGTGTGTATGATTTTATCTGGTTCAAAAATACAGGGGTAAATCTCGCGGCGAGAACCGCTTCCTTTTCTGCTGCAATTCTCAGCATTCCTTCAAGACCGACCCACTTCGTCAGGACAATGTCCCATCCGGCTCGCGCCGTCAGCGTCGCATCGGCAAGGAGCGCCTCATCCGCCGCTCCCGCCGCCGTTACTGTAATAAAAGGCAGCGCCGCCTCACATCCGACAGTCCCCTCTACATGCAGAGATTCTACCGGAAGCGCCTTCGCCGCTCGCTCCATCTCTTTTTTCATGGAAATGATCTCAGATTTCTGCATAGAAAACGGCAGTGTGATCTTCGCATCTATCAAACACTTTTCCACTCCCCTGGATGCCATCTGATTCACAGCGGATGCCATGGCAAATACACCGAGGTCTTTCTGATATCCATAGAAAGAATCGGTGTACCAAACCCAGTGTTTGTCTGTCCGTAACATCGTGTGCATCATTTTCCTGTTCCTCCTGCTATGACTCGTCGCTCTCCTCTTCTTCATTGTCATCCTCTGAATAACTCTGATCATAGGAGGCCGCCTGATTAATAGCATTCATGATCTGTTCATAATTCTGGGATGCGATTGCTGTGCTGATCGCTCCGGATGCTGCTCCCGCTCCCTTTGTTCCCACTTCTATAATCTCATCGGATTTCGAATAGTAGCTGGTATTGAACTCTTCCCTGCTTACTTCTTTTCCGTCTTTGTAAATAATCTTCCAGAGTCTGGCTTCTTTTCCCGCATGTGGATTTCCGGTATACTGCATCTGTCCAAGCGGCAGTTCCGGATTTTCCTGGTATACTACCGTATATTCCTCTGTACTGACCGTTTCACTTTCAAAATCAATCTTCCTGTTCTTCGGTCTCGTCTCTTTTCCGTAAATCGTAAAAATCAGCTGATTCGCTCCGTCAATCGTCCCATAGATATATACCGGTGCATCATAAGGATTCTTGAACCGGAAATCCATATATCCACCAGCGATAGCCGCATCTCTTGAAGGTTCGACATAGGCCACCGTCATGGAATGCGGATACCGCTCCAGAATCTCCAGCTCCGCATAAATAGCCGCGTTATATAATGTGGAAGACACCTGACAGATGCCGCCTCCAAAGGCAGGTACAATCTGTCCGTTCTCATAGGCTCCCGCCTCCACATAACCGTGCTCCTCATCATAAGGAGCTGTGGTATCATAAACCGAAAGTTCTTCTCCCGGCATCAGGACAACTCCATTCAGCTTACCAACTCCCGTCTTCAGATTCTGCCACCGTTCTCCTCCGCCTGCATCGGTAGAGAAAGTACCCAGTTCATCCTGAATCTGTTCCAGATCGGCTTCTGTGATCCGGGGCATATCTTTCTTCAGAACCATCTCCACTGAAAAATCCTCATGATCCCACTCCTGATTCAGATGAGTCGTTATCTTTTCCAAAGATTCCGCAACATTAACCGTCTTTCCTTCTTTTTCCGCCTCAATCTCAAATCCGTTAACGGTCTTTCGAATGGCAGCATCCACAGCTCCATTTTCCAGAGGAATCACTTTCTCTTCAAATACCGCATCCGCCGATTCCTTATCAAGGACAAAGGTTTCTTTTATAACTAACGGCTTCTTCACAAGCTTCTTCATCTGCCGATAGCGTCTCCACATACTTCCTTTTTTTCCGTAATCTACAGCCTCCTGAATCAACTTGTCCATTCCTTTTACAGAAAGTCCCAGTTCTTTCAAAGTCGTTTCCGTATTCTTCTCTCCCACCATCATGGTAAGAATCGTCGCACGGTCTTCTTTCAGATGCTTTTCCATGACTTCCTCAGCCTTCTCTGCTGTCATCCCCGAAACATCCACATTGCCAATGAAAACATTGTCACAGATCTCCGTTTCCTTCACCTGTCTGACATAATTCCTGAGAGCCAGATACGACCCGGCAAATACAAAAATCACCATCGCAGATATCAGAATAAAAAGCGCCTGCATCTGCCGCTTTCTGCGCAGACTGACCCGTCTGCTTATTTTCCTTCTCCTATCCGCCGCCATATGCTTACACCCCGCTCATTTCCCCCGCTTAAAACAACAATGCCGGAATAATAGTAGTCGCAACCATCGCCACAACTACGACGATCACGATAATCGATACAATTCTTCTCGTTTTTTTATCATTAAAATTCATTTTAATCGCCTCTTTCGCTGCCTGTTTTATCATTTTAAACTGTTTATGATACTTTTGCAATACCGAGTATCGACCTTTGCCGTTCTTGCTTCCTTCGTCAGCGGATTTCTGACGGCATAATCAAAAAGTATCATTTCCTCCAGATGCGGAAAATATTCCAGATGGGTCATCCTTCTCACCTGGTTCCGGTCATATTTCCCGTAATCCGGTAAATACCGGCGGCTTTCCGCCTCCTCTTCATAAAATAGCCGCACCTCTTCCCTGCTCAGCTGATATTCTCCCGCAAATTCCGGTCGGGTCTTTGCATTCTCCCGCAGATAATAATCATAGATCAGAAGTTCTCGATAAATCTCTGCATTCTCCGGTTTCTTCTTTTGGATAAATTCTAAAAGTATTTCGTATCTGGACGCTCTGGCATGGCTGACTTTATGAAGGCCGCATACTGTATAATATTCCGCCAGCTCCCGGTACATTCCAAACGCAGAAGAAAATTCTTCCTCCAGCTTCCGGATCGTCCTCGAAAATTGTCCGCTGTTGTAATATATTTCCACCATTTCCTCTACCCCTTTCAGGCAGAGAACATCGTCATAAGAGAGCCATTTAGTACAAAGAACTTCATAGGGCGGCGTATCCTTACAGATCAGGCCATATGCTTCTTGGTTCTGCTCCATGAAGGAGCCCTTCAGCACCTTCAGAAATCCCAGCTGAAGCTGCTCCGGTTTCAATGCATAAACATCATTAAATGACTCCTCAAACCTCTTCAGGTTCTCATATGGCAATCCTGCGATCAGATCAAGATGCTGATGGACATTTCCGTTTTTCCCGACGGAACGCACTGCCTCCGCCACTTTCCCAAACTTCATGGTACGCCTGATCTCCCGGATCGTTTCAGGACAGGTGGACTGCACACCGATTTCCAGCTGAATCAATCCCGGACGCATAGACTGGATCATCGCAATCTCTTCCTCATTCAGCAGATCCGCCGATATTTCAAAATGAAAATTCGTGATTCCCCTGTCATGCTCTGTTATATATTTCCATATTTCCATGGCATGTGTGTGACTGCAGTTAAAAGTCCGATCCACGAATTTTACCTGCGGCACCTCCCGGTCAATGAAAAACTGCAATTCCTTCTTCACCAGTTCTACATCCCGGAACCGAAGTTTCTTATCTACTGA
Source organism: Sporofaciens sp. SGI.106 (assembly GCF_050314255.1). NCBI lineage: Bacteria > Bacillati > Bacillota > Clostridia > Lachnospirales > Lachnospiraceae > Sporofaciens > Sporofaciens sp. SGI.106. Next base: position 113,760 of record NZ_JBNPMZ010000008.1, on the reverse strand, counting down.
TGAGAGACAGTAGCTGCAGGAAAACGGACACCCCCTGCTGCTTTCATAATATATGATTTTGTTTGCGAAATCTGTCATATCCTGGTAGATAAACGGAACTTTATTCAAATCCATCACTTCACGCCAGGGACGTTCTATAATCCTTCCCTCCTCATCGCGAAACGTGATGCCCGTCATCTCCTGTTTACATTCTCCCAACACAAGACGGGCGAAAGTCTCCTCTCCCTCTCCCTTCATCACACCGGTCACCTCCGGCAGCTCCTCCAGTACACGAACGGCATCATAAGACACCTCCGGCCCTCCAAGCCATATCCCGGCATCCGGCAGAATCTTGGCCACCTCACGCACGATCTCTCTTACATACTGTATATTCCAGATATAGCATGAGAAACACAGCATGTCCGGATGACGCCTGTAAATATCCATCAGTATCTCGTCCGTCTGCTGATTAATGGTATATTCCGCAATATCAATTTTTACTTTTTCTTCATCGTCTTCTTTATTCTCTCCTGCATTCTTTCTCTCCAGGCACTCATTTGCATAGGCCCTCAGACTGTAAACTGCCAGATTAGAATGAATGTATTTTGCATTAATTGCCGTTAATAATATCTTTTTTGTTTCCATAGTACTTGTTATTCTACAATAATTTTATAACTTTTACAATTGATGTTCTGCTTCCATTGACATTTTCGCAAAAACAGGTTACAATATAGACTCGTGCAGCCGGGGTGCTAGCGGTACCTTGTACCTGCAATCCGCTACAGCAGGGGTGATATTGCGCAGAGGGCGAAAGCTGGTAAAGCTGCCTTTGGTAAGTGACGTTGATGTTTGGGTCTCACGCGACGGGAATCCGTGAATCGTGTCAGGTCGGGAACGAAGCAGCACTAAGCGGAACCTTCCGGGTGCCGTGAGGGTGCCTGGGCTGAGTTAACTGCCAGAGTAACGTTTATTGGCCAAGTTCGAAGCGCAATGCACGAAAAAAAGGATTTTAACGGAGAGTGTATTTTAATTCTGCACTTCTCCGTTATTTTTTTCCGTTTTCTTTCTCATTCTGAGTTCTTTAAAGAACTGTTTCATTAATCCACTGCATTCTTCCTCCAGAACTCCCGTGGTAAGTTCTACCTGATGATTGAACTCCTGCATATCCAGAAGATTTAAAACCGACCCCGCACATCCAGCTTTGGGATTCATACACCCTACTACCACTCTGGTCATCCGGGACTGCACAATAGCACCGGCACACATCTGGCATGGCTCCAGAGTGACATACATGGTACAGCCCTCCAGCCGCCAGTCTCCTATTTTGCGGCTTGCTTTTCGAATGGCCGCAATCTCCGCATGTGCCAGTGTGTTTTTATCCGTATTCCGTCTGTTATATCCCCGCCCGATTATCTTTCCCTCATAAACGATGACACATCCAATGGGCGTCTCATCCAGAGCATACGCCTTCTTCGCCTGCTTTATCGCTTCTTTCATATATTTTTCATCTGTTGTGTACACTAAAAGCCACTCCCTTCTCCCGGGTTCAATCTTTGTCTCCTCTGCGGCGCACTTTCCTGCACCAGTAGCCAAAATCCTCTCCCCAGTCTTCTTCCCCCATAGTTTTCCCGGCTATATCTTCTCCTAATTCTTCCTTCAGACGGACAAATCTGGAAAAGCCAAAGCTTTCCGCCGCCTTTGCCTCCCGCCGATGATAAATGCCCGGAACTCCCAGCCACAACACATCACCCTCGTCCAGAAGAATCAGATGATGATAATTATGGCATCCATGCAGCAGAAAGCTGTTGTTGGCAAGCCTCCACTCACAGCGCGGAAGTCTGGCAATGTCCTGACGGCAGATTTTCTCCACACGGGGAGTGCTCGGCGGCAGATATGTATCCACCTCTGTTTCTTCCATAACCATATCTTCCTGTCGGGATTCCTTCGGTTCTTCCGAAACTTCCTTTACGGATTCTCCTGAAGGTGCTCCCTCAGTTCTTTCTTCCGCAGGTTCTCTCACCGGTGCCTCTGCATCCTTCTCCGGTGACGCTTTCACCCGGTCTTCAGTGGTCTGCTCGCGCCACTCTACCATGCCATCCACATCCACCGGCATATCATCCCATCCGGCAGCAAACTTCCGTTTTCCTTCGTGCTCCAGAATCACTCCGTCAATCCACGGATAATATTCCGGTTTTCCCGTATCTTCCGCCGTAAAGGCCAGTCGATAATTCACCGCCGGATTGATCTGCTCGATATCTCCCTGCCAGATCCCCCGGCAGACGCCATTTTCACGGAAGAAAATATACAATCGCAGCTTTCGCTCTCCCGACAGCCGTAGTCCTTTCCCGTGAATGTGCACGACGGTGGAAGTATCATCCTGATCCACCCGGACAAATCCCACATTCCGTGCTCTCTGCCCATCCCGGTATTCATATAAGTAGCGAATAAATCGTTTCAAATTACCACATCCATTCCTGTGTTATTCATCACAATCTATTCGCTACCCGTTCCTAAAATTCCTATATTATTGCTTTTAATTCCTGATAAAACCGCTTGGCATAGCTATCCGTCATTCCACAGATATAATCTGTCACCAGAAGAAGCCTCAGATACAGCTTTTCCACATCATCCTTGCCTCTTGCATGATAGTGGTATGCATTTTTATAATTACTGGAAATGAAAGACACCATCCGCTGATCAATGGCATTCATCTCCTCCTCTTTGTCGTCATATCCGATTACCGCACCTACAAACCGGTCCATCAGATAGTCTATCATAACAGCTTCCGTCACTTCCATACGATAAATGGCCTCTGAGGTGAATACCCGGCGATATGCCATATCTCCCAACAGATCCATCAGACGCTGAGCATAGGTCTGATAAAACAGATCATGCTTATAGGTTCCCGCCATAATGGCCTCATAATTTGATGTAAATCCATAAGTTGCACAGGTAATCAAAAATCCCTGCACCCGGACGATCCAGTTCTTTATGGCATATTCCTCCGGACTTTCCATATGCAGATACCTTCCCCTGTCATAAAGCTCCTTTAGTTTTCCCGACGGACTGAAGCTGTTTCCCTCCTGGGCATAGCGCTCCTCCATTTCCGTCAACTCTTCCAGCAAATCATGATAAGAAATAAATCCCTTTACAAAGGCATCCTCGATATCAGCCGTCTTGTAAGCGATATCATCCGCCGCCTCCAGAATAAATGTAAGAGGATGTCTGCAGCCGTTGGTTCCGGTTGCTTCTTCAATTTCCCGGAACATTTCCTCATCCGCATAATAGTATCCCAGCTTTTTATCCTTAATATCCCCTGATCTTGTATTAATCTCCAGGGAAGACACCGGATACTTGATCATCGTACTGAGCAGAGCATAAGTCAGATTCATTCCCCGCTCGTCCACCAGAAAATGCAGCTTCGTCACAAGCCTGAATGCCTGCGCATTTCCTTCAAAATGATAAAAATCCTCCCGCATCTGAGGTGTCAGCACCTCAGAAACAGGCTTTCCGCGATAAGTCAGCTTCGAAAGATTCCTTCCGAACCAGTCGCGGATCGCTTCCTCACCAAAATGTCCGAATGGCGGATTGCCAATATCATGTATCAGTCCCGCACATTGCAGAATGTTGCAGATATCTTCCTTCATCTGCACTGTAAAATCCGGATCTTTCCTGTATGCAAGAATATTTTCTCCAATGTTCTGTCCCAGAGATTTCGCAAAGGAAGACACCTCCAGGGAGTGAGTCAGTCTGGTACGAATGAAATCACTTTTATCCAGAGGAAATACCTGCGTCTTGTCCTGCAGCCGCCGAAAAGATGCGCTGCCGATAATCCGGTGGTAATCCTTCTCAAATTCACTGCGAAGATCGGTAGCCCTTGTATATCTGGTCTTACCCGATCCGTTTCTTTTTCTCTTCGTTGATAATAATTGTTCCCAGTTCAATCCTTACCAGACTCCTTTGTATGCCGTATTAATCCAGATAAATCGGCGGTTCGTAATCCTTGCCAAGCAGAGCTTTCTTGCGCTCCTGATATCCCAGGAATGCCCACTCTGTCATATCTGTCCACTGATGATTGCTTCTGTCATATACCTGTACATAACCAATCCGCTTCGGATGCATCCTCACACTGTTAGTCTCATACTCATGACCGGTATATGGATTCCGCTCGCCTCTCTCCAGATCTTCTTCATCCTCTCCGGAATCTCCGGGCATCATCTCTATAACCTCTTCCTCCATCACCGGCTCTTCCTGCATCACCGGCTCTTCCTGCATCACACCGCTGACATCTGAAGCCTGTTCCACAGGATTCTCTGCCCACTCATTAAATTCTTCTTCCACTTTTGGCTCTGTATATACCGTACGGGGCTCTTCCTGTTTTGCCTTTTTCGGGCGGCGCTGGAACATGGCACGCCATCCCCGTGCCTTCTTCTCTTCATGTTTTTCTTCATGTTTTTCCGGCTCCGGCTGTGGTTCTGCTTCCTGCACTACTGCCTGCTCCTGCAGCTCTTCATTAGTTTCTGTTTCTGCAGGCTCCTCTGTAAAGTTTTCTGTTTCTTCCGCGGATGGTTCTGTAAAGTTTTCTGTTTCCTCTATACTTTCTTCTATGATCTCTTCCTGATTCTCTGCAGATTCCTCAACAGCTTCTGCAAGTGCTTCCTCCGTTTCAGCGGATACTTCCTCTGAAAATTCTACCTCTTCGTTCACTGGCTCCGAAGCTTCTGCTCTCTCAGCTTCATGGAAGTTTTCGTCCGCCTGGCTATCAAATTCAGCTGCCATTTCTTCTGCGGACTGCTCAGTCTCCTGATCATCCTCCTCGACTGCTTTGTTAAGGCTCTCCAGTTCCTCGAGTCTGACATGGATATCTACCAGCTCTCCTATGGTCATATCTCTTTCTGACTCCGTAACCTTAGGTGCAATCGTATCGTCTGCAGTCTCCTTCTCTGATTCTGCCGCTTCCGGCATTTCCACCTTCTTCGCCTTCCGCTCTTTCGCTCTGGCAAGCCTGGACAATTCATGTGCTGTAGGCACAACATCCTCTATATTAGATGCCCGCTCTACCTCATTGATATCCGCCAGAATACTCAACTGGAACGGACATCCCAGGATATCCGCTATCATACGCATATCCTGCTCCTGGAAATTGTCACGTCCAAGCCTCTGTGTCAGATTCTGGCGGGACATCTTCTTGCCAGTCCTCTCTTCAATTATCTCTGCGAGTTCCTTGATTGTCATGCCTTTCCGGCTTAAGATAATTTTGACTTGCTCTCCGAATGTAAGATCTAACATGATTCTCCTCCTTATTCAATTACATATACTCACCCTACAGATTTATGTTTGTAAACTTTATAATTTCTTCATAAACCTATATTTTTCCCTCTTATTATTTTAGCAAAACTCTTTTCGTTCGTCAATGCTATACTTTTACACTCTTAATGTGCATTTACAGCATTTCTATATGAAGCTTCTCTGCAAATATTTTTTCTGTACTGCACACTGCGATGCGCGCCTCCCGGTTCAGTTCCGGATATTCCTTATAGTAATAATCCCTTGCCATTTCAACGGGTTTCTTCATCAGTACAGGGACATCCTTTTCATCAAATCCAATCTCAAAGCTTCTCATATCCAGCCCCATTCCCAGTCTGGTCGCCTTCATAAAGCTTTCCTTCAACACCCAGTAACGGTAAAATGCCTGATTACGTTCTTCTCCCTCCGGCCTTCCCATAATATACCCCGCCTCTGCCGGACAGAAGAAACGGCGGGCAATTTTCTCACCCGCTGTGCCAACCATTTCTACATCGCATCCCAGCTTCACCTGTTTTTTCCCCGTATCCTCCACGGAACACAGTACATACTTCCCGGAATGAGACAGATTAAACACTGCCTCATCATCAATCTCATAAGTTTCCTGCATCCGCTGGTACAGCACCCATGCTCCGATGCTCTGCGCCCTGTCCCGTTCAAACCGGATCCGATCTGCCTTATTCTGGCGAAACTGAGGTACCGTATTATAATATTTCTGATAAATTTCTTCCTCAAGAAGCGGAGTAATGTCCGCCGCCCATGTCTGAATCATCCTGATTTTCCATATCCTTTCTTTTCCGGCACGCCTCAGCGTACCTGCTGCGAGACAGACGTCTCATCTGCGTTCATGATGATCTTTCTGCCGCTTCTGTCAGCACTTCATTCCATCGCTGAATCGTTTCTTCCTCTATCTTCAACATTTCACGATCATAAGTATAAAAACCATTCACTTCCTCTTCAATATCCGAAAGCTGTGTGTAGATTAACACATCGATTCCTTTTCGCACATTCGGAAGGATTTCATTTTCCATCAGCTTTTCGTACCCTTTTGTAATCTCCTGCTTCCCGTGAAATGTCCGGTATCCGTACACTTTTTCATACATGCTGTGTCCAGGGACATTCCAGGAATAGCCGCCAAATTCCGTAAGTGCCGCCACTCTCTGTTCCGGTTTCCATTTTAAAGAGAAGAAGTATTCATGAATGCTCAGGAAATCTCCGCCTTTCTGGTCAAACCATCCACTGGCCTGGTCGATTAACCGGGTGGCGTCCTGCTCCCTGGCAATCCGGGTCATCCGTTCTGCGTCGAACTGTCCCCATCCTTCATTGAAAATAACCCATGTCACAATAGAAGGATGATTATAAAGAACCCGTATCGTTTCCTTCATCTCGGCGACAAACTGCTGCCGTCCTTTCTCATGTCTCCTGGATAAAAGACCATAGGTCCAGTCTCCCGGGCGAATATTCAGCCGTTTAATCGCCGTTGCCAGATAGGTAACATACCATTGATGATAGCCGGTTCCTCCACATACCATGTCCTGCCAGACCAGCATCCCCAGCCGGTCGCAATGATAATACCATCGTTCAGGCTCTATCTTAATGTGCTTTCGAAGCATGTTAAATCCCAGCCGTTTCATTTCTGCAATATCAAATATCAAGGCTTCATCCGTGGGAGCCGTATACAGGCCATCCGGCCAGTATCCCTGATCCAGCACTCCTTTTTGAAAACATCTCTGATTATTCAGCATAACTCTTGGAATTCCATCTCTGTCTTTAGAAACGGATATCTTTCTCATCGCAAAATATCCCGTAACTACATCCTGCTCCATCTGAACTCTGATGCTGTAAAGGAAGGGATCTTCCGGACTCCATGGATGCATGTCCGGAACCGGAATACGGATTACCTGCCCGATGCTTCCTTCCACCTCCATTGCCTGTGTTTCTTCTGACCAGATTCTAATAGACACTCTCCTTTTATCTCCGGTCACATCCGCGCTGCCTGCGGCTATTATCTCCACAGCAACAGCCCTCTCATCATAGAGAGGCGTAATCTTCATCCTCTCAATATATTTCTCAGGAACCTCTTCCATCCATACCGTCTGCCAGATACCGCTCTGCGCCGTATAGAACATTCCGCCCCGCTCCAGCTTCTGCTTTCCCCGGCTATAATAAGAATGATCTGTAAAATCCCGGACAATCACAACCAGCTCATTCTCTCCATCCGTCAGAGCTTCCGTCACATCCGCCGAAAACGGCAGGTATCCTCCCAAATGCCTGCACACCAGCTTACCGTTCACATAGACAGCAGCAAACTGATCCACTGCCCCAAAATGAAGAAGCCAGCGGCTGCGGTCTCCCTCTTCCTGATGTCCACGCACTTTGGCTGGCAATATTCTTCTATACCACAGAAACTGTCCCGGCTTAAGCTGCCTCTCCACACCTGAGAGCGGAGCCTCCGGGGAAAAAGGCACCAGAATCTTACCGTCGTACTGCTCCGGCTTTTCTTTATCATTCGTAATCGCGTAATCCCACATACCATTCAGATTCACGTAGCTCTCCCGGACCATGGAAGGTCTCGGATACTCCATATGCACCCGATCCGGATGCTCTCTGACCTCTTTTGTCCATCTGGTTTCCAGCATTTTCATTCTATCACCTGCTTTCATTTCTCTAGTATACACTGCTATTAACAGATAGTTAAGAAGTTCTTAAGAAATTTTCGATTTCTTTTAGAGTTTGAAAACATTTTAGACACATTTATCATTTATACTAAAGTCAGATAGTTGATAGAAGTCAACTATCTCCCCCCCTCATAAAGTAAGAACACCGAGGGCAGCGCCCTCCGGTGTCGCACTTTACTCTCATTCCTTTAGATAACTATAAAAACAACGAAACCCGTTAGCCGAAAGGTTAGCGGGTTTTCGCTGTGATTACAAGTCATATATTTTCACCAATTTATCTACTGCATTTTCCAATGAGGCCTCATGCAAGGGATAATATTTTGTATATAAATCATCTGGTTTGATTTTATCCGAAATCAACCTTGACGAAATCCCATACTTCCACTGCATATAAGTATAGATATCAGCCATCCATTCTAAAATGAATTCATCATATCTATCACTTATTTCCGATACCAACTCCACCCTAATTCCCATTTCTCCAAGGATCTGTTTCGGGGTTTTGTTTAGATACAAAGGATTTCCTTCATCCATGCGTTTTCTATAATCACAACACAGATAAGTTTTGATGACAGTGAATGCATTATTTTCACAGTATCTACCTATCAATTTGAACAGATATCTATGTTTTTTTATCATGCTGTCTAAATAGCATTCATCATACGCTGGCATTTCCATACCCTCCATTCCCCTGATAAATCAATCTGTTCTGAACAGCATAACGCGCAGTGATTCCTGTTGGTTGGAACCCGTCCAGCAAAATTGCTTTCATTCTTTCAGACAGGAATCTACCAACTTCCCTTCTTGCAAACAAATCTGACTGCCTGTCTTCTTCTGTTATACTTACCGAATATGCTTCTATCCACCGTATGTTTTCAAAAGCCTCTTTAGATTTTAAAAAAATCTGATTTCCCAAAGAGCCTTTATAAAATAATCGTTCCACTTCATACAAGTTAATCTGGTTCAGCAAAAAAGCTTCTATGACCTGCGTATAACTGTCGTCTGCCCGGTATCCTTTTATAATATCAGCCTGTGAACTATCTGGCTTGTACAATTCTACCAGCCTTTCACCGATAATGGCAGCATTCTCATCACTAATTCCCCGATTAGCAACGACTTCCGCAATCCATGCCAGTACACCTTTTTCATTCAAATCTAATACGTTTAGATTATTTGAATCCAATTCATATACATTTACAATTGACTTTTCAGGCATTCCGTTTAAAACAGCCCAGCTTCTGGCTCTATCTTCATATTCAGTTGTATAGAATCCATTCCCATAATCATTATCTTCTTTTCCACCAAGATACTTTGGAAGTTTGATAACATGATCCGAACCATGATATACTTTCATCTTATTCATCACCTGATTTATGTGTTTTCTATTTATCCAAGACTCGCTCCATCCATCCCATACACCCGAAGCAGCTCCTCCGTATATCTCCCGTCCTTCTCATAGACAATAAGAGGAGGCTCCACCTGCATCCTCGGTCTGCCGCCGCGCAGGCCTTCGATCAGAACCATATTCGGCTCTTTGTCAATATGTGGATAGACCAGGCGCATTCTCTTGGGCTCAATTCCATACGCCATCATCCGGCTTAATATTTCCGGCAGGCGAAATGGCCGATGAATCATATAGAACCGTCCTTTTGGCTTCAATATCCGCGCACTTTCCCGCAGGATATCCTCCAGTGTACACAGCACCTCATGACGCGCGATAACAAGCGCCTCTTTGTCATTCTTAAGTCCGTGAGTTCCTATCATATAGGGTGGATTGGTAGTGATCACTTCAAAAGACGCAGCTCCGAATATTCGGGAGGCTTCTTTGATATCTCCCGTCACGATTTCCACCTTTTCCTCAAGATGATTGTGCCGGACACTGCGTCTTGCCATCTCCGCACTCTCTTCCTGTATCTCAAGCCCGGTATAATGCTCCCCCCGATTCTTTGCTTCCAGAAGAATCGGCAGGATTCCTGTTCCTGTCCCCAGGTCCAGGGCACGTTCCCCCGGTTTTACTTTTACAAATGCAGAAAGCAGGACGGCATCCATTCCGAAACAGAACCGTCCCGGATGCTGGATAATTTCATATCCATTGATCTGAAGATCGTCCAGACGTTCCCCTTCCCGCAAATCTGCCTGCCCTGCCTGTATTTCCTGATTATTCATCATCTAATTTAGACACTCCATTCTTCTCTTCCAGTGCCTTCAGCTCTTTCAGCTCTTCCTTGGAGAGCTTCACATCCTTCTTCCGGCGTCTCGGCTTAAAGCGAAGTTCTTCCACCTTGTACTCCCGAATCTCCTTCTCATCATTGTCGAGAGTAACTACTACCTTCACAAGCTGACGCAATACATTTACAGAATGTACCTCGCCTTTCAGCTTCTCCGGCGTTGTCACACTGTCTCCGATAGAAGGAAGACGACTGTTCAGCTCCTCATAGGTCTCCTCCTCGTTGGTGAGGCAGCACATAAGCCTTCCGCATACACCGGATATCTTTGTTGGATTCAGTGACAGGTTCTGCTCCTTCGCCATCTTAATGGACACCGGTGCAAACTCGGTCAAATAAGTATGACAGCACAGAGGACGTCCGCAGATACCGATTCCCCCGCGAATCTTCGTCTCATCTCTCACCCCGATCTGGCGCAGCTCAATTCTGGTGCGGAACACGCTTGCCAGATCCTTTACCAGCTCACGGAAATCAATTCTTCCGTCTGCGGTAAAGTAAAATAATACTTTATTATTATCAAATGTATACTCAGCATCGATCAGCTTCATCTCCAGCCCGTGCTTGCGTATTTTCTCCAGGCAGATTTCAAAAGCTTCCTTCTCCTTCTCACGGTTCTTCTCTTCCTTGCGGAAATCTTCCTTTGTGGCAACCCGGATCACCGGCTTAAGCGGCTGCATGATCTTCTCATCCTCCACCTCTTTTGGTCCGGATACAACAGAACCAAATTCAACGCCCCGCGCTGTTTCCACAATTACATGATCTCCCACCTTAATATCAAGCTGCCCCGGAGAGAAGAAATAAATCTTTCCCGCCGTGCGGAATCTTACTCCAATTACGTTTGCCATAGAATTAATTCTCCTTTATCGTCAATAACAAAAGCTCCATAACCAAATCAAAATTCACATTTGCCTTGAGCCTTGCCTTTGCTTTTTCCAAACTCTTCAGGATCGTCTCAATTCCTTCATAAGAGCTCTTTCTTGCGCGCTCCTTAATATACTGCATCTGATCCCTGAATACAACCCGGTCCATATCTTTGGTTGCTTTATAGATTAACACATCCCGATACCATATCATGATAATATCAAGATAATCGTTGATTTCCAGTTTATATGCACCTACCCGCTTAATTGCCTTCACGATCTCGGAAAGTTCCATATCGTCAATATATTTCAGAAGCTGTACGGCCTCCTCCCGAATCTCATTAAAATGCTCAGAGGTTGCCAGCATAATCGCCCGTCCCATATTCCCCTGTGCAAATGCGGTACACATATCCGCCTTATAATCCGGCACATGCATGGTTTCCATCAAATATTTCTTAATCAGAGCATCCTTGATGTTGCGCAGCTTCAGCATAACGCATCGGGAGGTAATGGTCGGCAGCAATGCCTCCGCATTCTCTGTCAGAAGGAAGATCACCGCATACTCCGGCGGCTCCTCAATTGTTTTCAGCAGAGCATTCTGCGCCTGTGGTGTCATCAGATCCGCCTCAGAAATAATGTAGATTTTATATGGTCCCTGATACGGCTTGATTAAAATATCATTATTTACCTGTGTACGGATATCCTCCACACTAATCGTATTCGGCTTTTCATGCTGTACCCGGATAATATCCGGATGATTTCCACTCTCCGCCTGTATACAGGAATGGCATACATTGCACGGATCCGGTCCGCCCTTCTCACACTGAAGCGTGGTGGCAAATAAAGTAGCCAGCATTTTCTTTCCGGATCCCCTCTCTCCATTCAGTATATAAGCATGTGAGACCTTATTCTCCTTTACTGCATTCCTTATATAATTAATAATATCTTTGTGTCCTACCACATCCTTAAAGCTTCCCATGATCTATCACCTCAATTATTTCCTCTATACATCGTTCTTTATCTGCATTGCAGAATCTTCTCTTTATGTTCAAACGTTCCAGATTCTCTTCCGAAAAATCCCTGGAATCTGCCAGAAATCTCCGGCACATCTCCTGGTACTTCGGATGTTCCTGCTTCCGCTCTCTCGCCAGAGCCCTCGAAAGCCGTTCTCCATCCTCCACCTCGATATAAATGGGAACCAGTGCATCCACACCAAAGTATTCCCGCATCTTTTCATAGGATTCCAGTGTTCCTATCATCAGATAATCCTGATCTTCCAAATGAATCTGACCGTCATCTGCCGTAAAATAATTCCACGGACCGTGGACCGTATCGTACGTCCGAAGCTCAATCACCTTTCCGGCTTTCTTCATCTCGGAAAGACGCTTCTCATCCACGAAAAAATATTCTACTCCGTCCCTCTCTCCCTCACGGACAGGCCGTGTCGTATAAGGAACCACGGTTTGAAGTCCGGGCATTCTCTGGCTGATATCCCTGAAAAGTGTATCCTTTCCCGATGAACTTTTCCCCATCATATAATATATCTTACCCATCAGCCCATACCTTTATATAATCTTCTTTTTGTAATCCTTCTATATGAAAATCCAGTTTTCTGTAGCAAAGCATCGTATCCACCGCCTCTTCGGAAATTCGTTCACCCGGCACAAGAATCGGAATCCCCGGCGGATAGAGATATGCATATTCGGTGGAAATATAACCTGCACTCTCTTCCCATCGCAGATGACGCACCCTATCACTGTCAGACTGCGTATCACCTTCCCATGCATCCTCCAGAATTCTCTCCATTTCTGCACTGGTAAATACCTGCTCCACCGGAGCAATCCTGCCCAGAGTACCCATATCTGTCTGATTTTCCGCTTCTGACATCCGCGCATCGCATTCCTGATCAATTTCTGTCAGCGCCGTCCAGAGTCTGTCAAATCCTTCCTCCGTATCTCCCACCGATGTCATGGCAAGCACATATGTCCCACTCACCATCTCCATCTGCAAATGATACCGGTTCAGCAATGTTTCGTACAGCTCCCGACTGGTTATATCAGTATCTTTGACGGAAATTACAATCTTCGACGGATCGAAATGCTCCGTCCGGATCACACAAAGCCTTTTCAGCTCTTCTGTCTTCTCCCAAAATTTTTGGAGCTGTCTTACATAAGGATCGAACAGTTCCGCTCCTTCTTCCAGCATCCGGATACATCCATCAATACTTGCCATCAGAACATAGGAGGGACTGCTGGATTGCAGCATATCCAGATATCTTCGAACCTTACGTCGATTTGCATAAGGTCCGTTCATATGCAAAAGTGCCGTCTGCGTCAGGGACGGAAGTGTCTTATGCAGGCTGTGGATAACCACATCTGCTCCCTGCCGGTTGGCATTTTCACCAAAATACGAATGAAATCCAAGATGAGCCCCATGCGCCTGATCCACGATCAGCGGGATCCTATACTCATGTACCACATCCGCAATCTGCCCAATATCTGATATAACTCCATCATAAGTCGGTGACACCAGAATGACGGCACGGATATCTGAATGCTCTTTAAGCGCAGTTTTCACTGCGCTTACGGAGATTTCCGTATTCAACTGAAGCTCTCCGCTGAACTCCGGATAAAGATATACCGGCTTCAGCTCATTTATAAATATCGCATGGTACACAGACTTGTGACAATTCCTTGCCACAAGCACCGTGTCTCCCTTTTTTGTATTTCCAAGAATCGCACTTAAGATTCCCACCGTACTTCCATTGACCATAAAATAAGTCTCATCGGCGCCGTACACTCTGGCTGCGCTCTCCTGAGCTTCTTTCAAAATACCGGAAGCATGATGCAGATCATCAAAGCCTTCTATCTCTGTAATATCGATCCGGCATGGAAGTTTCTCATCCATCATGCTGCCGTTCCGCTTATGCCCCGGCATATGGAATCCGTAGTAATCCGATTCACTGTACTCACATAACTGACGATACAAATTCCCCATCTGTTAATCCTGCCGTTTCTTCTGAACTTCCCTTCTTGTTTATGTTTCTCCAACATTATCTTTTATTCTACCAGTTTGGGACTCCAGAATCAAGCCAAAAACTCTTCCAGTATCTCTCTGATCAGGACTTCCTTAGAAATAGGCGGATGCTCCTTTCCTTTTCCCTCCGCATCTGACTCGCTCAAAAGTAATTCTTCGGATGTGTCCCGGAATGTCTCCGTCTTCTCCTGTTTTCTTCGATTCTTCCGATTTCTGACCGGACTTATCGTCTCTTCCCGAAGATTCTGTTCTACAGCTGTTCCCGTCAGATAGCCATCATCTCTGGCCTGAACAATTCCCGAAGCTGAATCCGCTTGAACAGCCGGGCCCGGCGTACGTTCCGGTGCCCGCACAGGCTCCGGTGTTCTCCCAGGTTCCGGCATCCGTACTGGTTCCGGCATAACCGGCTCTGATATCTCCGTGGAATAATCCGGCGCCGGAACCTCTTCTCTCGGACGCGGTCTCTCCGGATTCTCCAATTCTCTTCCTCCATTCTTCTGTTCTGCCTGGGCCGTCTTCTGCTCCCGCTGTGCCGTCTTCTCATACCGGTGTGCACAGACATTTTCCAGATAATCCACCATATAAGTTTTTACTGCTTCCAACTTATACTTCTCGTCCGTCAGCATCTGCAACACCGTCAGAATAACGGCGCCTCCCACTCCAGCAGCCATTATCTGCAGAGCCTGATCCGCTGCCGCATCATTCCGATACGTCACAAATGACCCTGCAAGTCCTGTCACCAGGCATAGCCACGCACTTCCTCTTCCGATTCTGCACAGGGTATGTAACCGGATACCCAAAACCTTGTATTCATACAAATATTTCTGTGCAAACACATCCACATTCTGCACCCGGTCACTGATCATGCATGCATGCTCAAATTTTGCCCGCACCAGCCGGATCAGAGGATGCGAGCTCTTACTCATATTGCCCGCCGCATTTACCAGACGCTTCAGCGTAACCCCCGCCACCAGCTTACTCACTACTCCCGCTACTGTGAAAATTCCCATCAGAATATACGGAATACGATTGTCCATGATTGCTTCTACCATAATAAAAACCCTCCTTCTTGATTCGATTATAGCGGAATCTAAGAAAGAGGGTAGAAAAACCGTTCTCCACATTTCGCAGTAGAAATGGCAGATTCTGTCAGCATTTATCAATTCTGTCAGATTCGCCTCCTCTGCCTGTACCGGAAGCTTTAGCTAAATTCTTGGCAGCAGATTCATCACAAGTCTGACACTGTGGGCAATTGCCTGCTTTTCGAAAGTCGGATAATCCATATCCGCACTGTTATCTGCCTTGTCCGAAATTGCTCGAACGATGACATACGAAACTTTGTTCAGGTATGCTGCATGCGCGATACCCGCTCCTTCCATCTCTGTGCAGAGAGGATGAAAATTCGCAATGATTTTATTCTTCGCTTCCGTCGAAGAAATGAACTGATCTCCGCTCACCACTCTTCCAACAAAAGTATGAATGTCCGGGTTCGCCTCCTCATTGGCCTCCTTAGCCAGTGCTATCAGACGCTCATCTGCCGGGAATGACAGGGTATCCATCCTCGGCACCTGTCCCACGGGATCCCCAAAAAGAGTTGCATCCATATCGTGATGCAGCGCATCCGTAGAAATCACCATATCTCCAATATCAATCCGGGCATCCAGAGAACCGGCGATTCCCGTATTGATCAACGCCTCCACCCCAAACATATCTATAAGGATCTGTGCGCAGAGAGCAGCATTCACCTTGCCAATACCGCTTCGCACAACGACAACATCCTTCTCACAAAGCCTGCCCCTGCAAAATGTCATGGACGCCATCACTTTGACCTCCTGAATCTCCATTGCTTCTTTCAAAGCAGCAACTTCTTCTTCCATTGCTCCTATAATTCCTATCATCACTATCCCTCCTGGATTATATATATTTTCTATAAAAATGTCTTGCTTGTTACTATTCACAGCCACCCACATGCGCACTCGTCGCCTCTTCGAGGCTTCAGTTCCACTCCTTACGGAGCTAAGACTGCTTATGTGAGTGGAGTCCCTGCTTCGCAGGTTCGATATGGATTCGCGGACCGACTCTTACATGCAAGCATGACGAGTCGGTCCGCGAATCCATATCGGCTGCGAATAGTAACTCTTGCTTATCAGTATACCAAATATTTCTTCCGTAACCTAGCTTTTTTATTGGGATTTTGTTATAATTCCTGTGAAATCATAGTTGGGGTTTTGATTCCAACATCATATACGTAGAATCGGAGGTATAGAATATGCAGTATAGACCGAAGGGAGTCTGCTCCCAGTTGATTGACGTAGAATTAGATGGAGACACGATCAAATCCGTACACTTTCTCGGTGGATGTGCCGGAAATACCATGGGCGTATCGCAGTTGGTAAAGGGCATGCAGGTGGACGAAGCCATCTCCCGTCTGGAGGGCATCACCTGTGGTTCCAAACCCACATCCTGCCCGGATCAACTGGCAAAAGCATTAAGACTGGCTAAACAGGGATAACTTTTTCTTTGCGGTGCGGGTTAGCCAGACCCGCACCGTACATTTGAAGTTTCCCCGAAAGGGACTATCATAACCATCACCTGGAGACGACTTTAGTCCAATGGACCTTTGACGGCTTTCAATGTAAGGAAACTGTTTTTTTAGTTTCTCTGTGCGCCTCTGGGTAATGGTTATGATAGTCCCTTTCGGTTTTTTAGACACTCACTGCGGTTACAGCTCTCCTAAAAAATTGGAGAGGGGTTATGGTGTTGAAGACGATGTCGGTGATGAAACATAAAGACCGTCAGTATATGAACTACTCATGTCTCCATCAGCAGAATGAGTACATCTCACTCGATAATACCATCCTCCTTCTACTTCCATCCTCTTATTTGCACTCACCAGATCAGCATTCGTGTTTTCCTTGTGCCATCCATCCACAAAATGCCACTCATCCTCATCTTCTCTTGCGCGTTCCACAATTACTGTTACCTGCACAGACTCCACTGTATGATCAGCAATTGTAGTTCCACCCGCGTAAATGACACCAGGACCCAACCGAACCAGTTTGGAATAGCCTTCCTGAAGGTTGGCCCCTCTCGTCATCTGAACACTCTGCCCGATTGATTCCGTCTCATGAGTCAGATAGGACCCATCTAACATTGGCACACTATCAGATGCCTCCACCTCTGCTCCAGTACTCCATATGAGTCCTAAGATCAATGCAAGGGCACAAAATGCAGATACAATTTTCTTCCTCATCTTCTGTTTCCACAGCTCTCCTGTCTCCCTCATATATAGAGACACACTTCTTTACAAAAACCGTCGCTTTTTTTAAGAAAAATGTAAAGAATTCAAAATTTTCATAAACTGCTCTTCTTCTATGGTAGCAGCAAGACGATAATAAACCTTTTTGTATTCAAAAATTGCCACATATCTTATTTCCCCAGTTTCTTTTATCTCATACTCCCTAATTATCGCTTGAACCTTGTTTAATGGATACTCATACTCTTTTAACAACTGATCCTCCATATCTATTGCCCAAGCATCATCAGCATATGTACATTGCATAATGTAAGAAATATTTTTCCCGCTTAAATCATAAATCATATTAACCGTCTGCAAATATTCATCCAACTCCATAAACTTAAATTTCATCGTATCAGGACCGACTGTAATTTTTACTGGTTCAAATCCAAGTTTATCCTTTATTTCTTGATAAGCTTTTTCCTCCTCATCTATCTGCGACTCTTTTACACTCTCTTCCTCTGATACTGATGCCACTTTATCCATCTTTCTCCCACCAATTACATGTTCCACAAACGTTGCCACCCGCTTCGGTCCCCCAACGCTGGTAATTCCCACGCTTGCCACAATGACCACCACTGCCGCAGCCGCAACCAGCCGCTTCCACATTCCAGCTTTCCGACGCTTTTCCCTGCGCTTCTTTTCTTCTTCTTTTTCTTTTCTGACCTCTCGTCCAAGCAGAAGTGCTTCACGATCCTCCTCCGACAGCTGGCTGATGACCCGCTCACGCTCCATAGCTTCGATTTTGGCATCTATCTTTTCCTTTAAGCTGTCGCTTGCTTTTAGAGAGGCAAGCTCCGGATGCTTCTGTAGTTCCCGCTCTATCTCTTCCGCTTCCCTTTCCAGCTCTTCGTTTATGAATTTTTCGAAATCATCAAATTGCTTCTGCATAATTTCCCCTTTTCATTCATTACATTTATGACTTTTTCTTGACCCATGCCCCGCTTGCGTTTACAATTATCTTATCAATATTGAATCGGAGGCATAGTATGAAACGTATTATCTTAACCGGCGGCGGTACTGCCGGTCATGTCACTCCTAACATCGCGCTGTTACC
This sequence comes from Sporofaciens sp. SGI.106, assembly GCF_050314255.1. Lineage (NCBI taxonomy): Bacteria > Bacillati > Bacillota > Clostridia > Lachnospirales > Lachnospiraceae > Sporofaciens > Sporofaciens sp. SGI.106. The sequence goes on along the minus strand of NZ_JBNPMZ010000008.1, from coordinate 95,323 downwards.
GCGCCTGAAAGAGCTTAATTATGATATTCACTACATCGGTTCCTACAACGGCATTGAGAAAGAACTCATTGAGGCTTTCGGCATTCCATACCATGGAATTTCTTCCGGAAAACTTCGCCGCTATTTTAGTTTGCAGAATTTCACCGATCCCTTCCGTGTTATCCGGGGATTCGGAGAAGCCAAGAAGCTGATCAAGCTTCTGAAACCGGATGTTATCTTTTCCAAAGGCGGATTTGTATCTGTTCCGGTCGTCCTTGCCGGAAAGAAGTGTAAAGTTCCTACCATCATCCATGAGTCTGACATGACTCCCGGGCTTGCGAACAAACTTTCCATTCCTTCTGCCACAAAGGTCTGCTGTAATTTCCCGGAGACGGTGGCCGAGCTTCCTGCTGACAAAGCAGTACTGACCGGTTCTCCGATCCGCCAGGAATTATTATCCGGAAACAGGCAGAAAGCCCTTGATTTCACCGGATTTTCCGACTCGAAACCTGTCATCCTGGTTATTGGCGGAAGTCTGGGAGCTGTTGCCGTGAATGAGGCTGTCCGCAGAGTACTTCCGAACCTTTTGAAAGATTTTCAAGTGATCCACCTTTGCGGAAAGAATAAAGTTGACCCATCTTTAAACGGACTGGACGGCTACGTACAATATGAATATATTAAGGACGAACTGAAAGATCTGTTCGCTCTTACCGATATTGTAATCTCACGCGCCGGTGCCAATGCCATCTGTGAACTTCTTGCTCTGCATAAGCCGAATCTCCTGATTCCGCTTTCCGCTAATGCAAGCCGCGGTGACCAGATTCTGAATGCCCGTTCCTTTGAGCGCCAGGGCTTCAGCCTCGTGTTGGAGGAAGAAGAAATTACAAATGAAAAATTCCTTACCGCTATTCACGAACTGTATGATAACCGCGCAAAATATGTAGACGCTATGGCAAAATCCAATCAGCAGGATTCTATTGATACCATCATTGACCTGATTGAAGAAGCTGCCCGTTCATAAGTTTATACAGCGTAAAAAGGTGTCGAAACGACACCTTTTTACGCTCTGTTGATATGGTCGTATTCTTCCCGATAATTATTCTCTATCCAATTTTTTGCCCTTTTCAGTATTCCCTGAACTGCATCTTCTGTAATTCCCATACATTCCCCGGCATCTTTCTGAGTTAGTCCCATACAATAGACACTTGTTACCACTTCATACCATCTGGAACTCTTTTCGTATAATGCATCCATCACTGTATCAGAATACTCCAGAGTCTCCATTTTACATATTTTATTAAAGAAGTGCTCTTCCATACTTTCTCCATATCCGAGAAGTAGGTCTCCCTCTTCCTTAATATCCACCGGTATCTCGTGTTTTGCTTTTCTGTTATAATTGAACGCCGTATTTCTGGTTGTAACCATCAGCCACGCTTTTAAATTCTTTACTTCATTATGACCGATAAATACATAATATTTCAGAAATACATCCTGCACAACGTCTTCTGCTGCAGACAGATTCCGGGTATAAAGTGCAGCCACCTGAAGCATAACGTCGTGATACTGATTATATGCATCATCAAATCTGGCTTTTCTTTTGGATTCCATACCCACACTCTTATACCTTTTTCTTTTGTTTTTTTCTATTCAATATCTGCTATATTACTCGGCCAGCTTTGCCAGGATCTCATCACGATCCGCATCTGTCAGCTCGCCCATCTTCCATCCAAGTCCCACCTGATCTCCCTCATAACGGGGGATCATATGCAGATGGAAGTGGAAAACCGTCTGTCCTGCTGCCGATCCATTATTCTGAACCAGATTGTATCCGTCACAGCCCAATACACCGGTAAGCTTGGTAATCATCTTCTTCGCCAAAATGATTACTTTTGCCGCCAGCTCATCCGGAAGCTCATAAAGATTCGCATAATGTTCCTTCGGAAGAATCAGGGCATGTCCTTTGGATGCCGGTCCCAGATCCAGAATTACCCGGAAGTCATCGTCTTCATACAGCGTTGCTGCCGGAATTTCTCCATTCGCTATTTTACAAAAAATACAGTTCTCATCCTTCATAATTTTTACCTTCTCTCATTCTCATTTTTTGATTGAATATTTAAACCGCCTGTGTTAAACTGCTAGACCAGAAAGGCGGTAATATCACATGTTTACAGATACAGATTACGACAAATTAAGACAATTAATGGCACAAAACCCGGGAAATCGAGCACTGATTCAGAAGCTGCTCGACTCCCACGAGGAGACACTGCGCACAGTCAGTCACGAAATTCGCAACCCTCTCACTTTAGTTTACAGCACCCTCCAGCTTATCGAAGCACAGCATCCCGAAGTCACCACATTCAGGCACTGGGATTCCCTGCGCGACGATATCATTTACATGAAAGAGCTGTTAGAAGAACTCTCCTCATACAATAACGGAAGCGCTCTTTCTGTAAAATCCATGAACTTCCGAAAATTCATGGAACAGATCGTCCTGTCCTTTGCGACCTCTATTGCTGATTCACCTGTGGAATTTTCTTCCTGCCTCGATCCGGCGTTCCCACCATTTTGCGGTGATCCCATTAAGCTTCGGGAAGTGTTCCTGAATCTTCTCCGCAACGCTGCAGAAGCCACGGAATCTACTGGCGATTTGAATCCTGAAAACCGGAAAAATAACATACAACTTCATGCTTTTTCCAAAAATGGCAATATCATAGTGACCATCACGGATTCCGGCTGCGGCATTCCAGAAGAGTTCCTGTCAGATATTTTCCAGCCCTTTGTCACTCACAAACAGGGCGGAACCGGTCTTGGACTTGCCATCTCCAAACGAATCGTGGAATCTCATTCCGGTCAGATTAGCGTACAATCCACAGAGGGCATGGGCACTACCTTCACCATTACGCTTCCGATAAAGTAGACTTCCTGCGTTTCCGGTAAAGAAGGATTCCCGCAGCAAAACCCATGATAAGGCCTCCAATATGAGCCATATTATTTACTCCCATGTTAGTATAGCCATGATAGAGGGTTAGCACTACCATAAACAAAATTCCTTTGCCGGAAACATTGCGAATCCTGCCATGATTTCGAATTGCAATGTAAAGCAATGCTCCGATAATACCGAAAATTGCTCCCGATGCTCCTACAGATACCGCATACTCATTTGCGTGAATCTCCTGCAGCATAGAGAGCATATTTCCGGCAATACCACTCAGAAAATAAATAAGCAGATATTTTATCTTTCCCACTTCCAACTCCAGCTGCCATCCTAAAGCACCCAGAGTAATCATATTATTCATTAGATGATTCAGATCAAAATGCATAAACATACTGGTAATCATACGGTAATACTCGCCCAGTTCCACAATGTATGGTACATACATTGCCCCATGGTCCACCATAAATACCGCATCTTCAGTCATCCCCTGGAATGCCAGAAAGAAAAAAACTGCGATATTAATCACCACTAGCCCAATTGTACACGGTGCCTTCTTCTGATACATAATCTGCTCCTGTCGGGCAGATACAAAACTCACTCTGCCCTTCATGCAATAATTGTTTCGCTCATTATATCATATATTTTACCATTTGCAAATTACTTAGTAGTAAGCATTACAGCAGATATATACTACCTCTGACCATAAACTGCAGGTATCATTTTCCCCATGCGCGCGCACCCGCACAGTTGCATCGCCACTGCTGCCATCCGTTTTTTCATTCAAACAACCTTTAATGAAATCATCTGTCCATTCACTCAGGAACATGTAGTTCCTTTCAGCTGTATAAATCTTCTTTGTTCCATCTGCTTTCGTTATCTCGACGGAATAAGACTGCGCATCTTCTACCGGATTCCATCCGAGAATCAGATGTGTTTTTGTGCCATAAATATAATTCCCATGCCAGCATGTCGACTGAGTAATGACCGGCCTTTCCAGTATCGTTTTTTCTAATTGTTCTTTTACTGCATTGTCTACCGCTTTTTTCGTAGCATCAGACAATTCTACATGAATATCCGGTATCTTCGGCATGGATACCGAATACCTGGGTGTAAACGCAAATGCCTGTATGGAACAGCTAATCGTCATAACAAACAGTAGTAAAACCGCTATTAATTTTTTCATCATAGTAATTCATTCCTTCCTTAGAAATCTTCTTCATCAATATACAGTCCATCCCAATCTCCCCATTTTGGTTTTTTGTGTTTCTGCAGAAAACGCCTGACCGGTGTCCACATATTGTCAGTTTCCCGCATAATTTTGTTTCCCATCTCCTGATTGGTAATCCAGTCCTGGTCTGCCACATCAAAGACCGATGAAGATTCACACTGTGTATTTTCCTCACATTCCTGCATCGATTCTGCTTCTTCCTGACCTTTTCCATCTTTCGTTTCCTCTTCCATCTGTATCATTTTATCCATTATTTTTTTCAGACTATAATTCTCCTCCATTGTTTCTTTGTGCAATAAAAATGCCATCTGTACGCTTGGTATGTCCTGATAATCCGTCCACTGTACAAAGCTGTCCATCAGTTTATGAAAAGACACCCAGATATCATCCTCACATTGGGGAACATAACAGAAGTAATACTGATCTGTTTCCCAAAATATATATTCAGGATCCATAAGCAGACAATTTACGTTCAGCAAATGGCATGTAACCCCAGATATTGCATTTAAAACCTGTTCAAGAAATAATTTCATTTCTTCTGCTGTGATTTTCTTTTTTTGAAATCTGTTTTTCAGAGATATCTTTCCACTTATTTCATACTCATAGAAAGTTTTTTCATCTATCCCCTGTCCCCGCATTTTCAGAATGCCCGGTATCTGATTTTCCTTCAGCATCCGTACCTGATAGTCTTCCCTGTACGGCCCCTCCTGCTCAATCCTTAGTAGTGTCTGATTTAATTCACGCTTTATTTCAGCCTTATAATTCATTATTTCCATCTCCTGTGTCTGATATAATCTTCCGGTTCTGTCACCGCAGCGGTGTGCACTACTGACACTTTCATAGCATGTCTGGATGCCGTTGCCTGCACTATAATCTGATTCTCCCCGGTCCTGACCCGGACAGATGCTCCGGAAAACAGAATACATTTTCCCCTTAGTCGTTCCTGAAAAGCACGTTCCAATGTCTCCGGAGTGACTCCGTCCTTTTCTCTGGATTTGGTACTCCCAACTACTGCTGTCTCATAAGCACAGGAAGATATCACATTCTTATCATGATAATAAAAACATCCTACGATACAAAAGTGCAGTACTAATATAAACATTGGTAACAAACAAGCCGTTTCTACTGTAAAACTTCCCTTCCATGTTCTGCATTTTTCCGCATTCATCTTTTCTTCCTTTTTTTCACATAAGTCCTGCCAGTTCTGTCATCCACATACCCAGGTACCCCGTCAATAGAAACGGTATAAACGGAAACGTAAACTTTCCTGATTTCCTGCTCTTTACAAACGCGACTACCGCCGCTATCAGAAGAAGACTCCAGACAGTCGCTAAAACTTCCATTAATTTCCCAACCCCGAGATAAATTCCCAGGATACACAGAACCCAGCTGTCACCATATCCCAACGCTTCCCTGGTAATCATACTGACTCCCACAAATACTACACCAACTATAAATCCTGCCAGGCACTGCTTCCAAAAAGCATTTCCTGTCATAATCGTTAGGCCTACTGCCAAAAAGCTTCCCATAATTAAAAATGGTTGCGGCAATCTCCGAAAACGCCAGTCTATAACTGACAACGCAGCCAGATACCCAAACATTATTACCCTGCTTATCTGCAGCATTTGGAACACGCTCCCTTCCCGATCGCTTCTTCCAGCGGAATTGCATAAATAGTCCGTTTAATACCTCTGCACTCCAGTGAACTATGATATCTGTCTCCGTAATCTGTAATATATACCCCTCCGTCTACCGCACCATGCACGCAGTGCTCACAGGGATGATATTTTCCCTGGTTTTTATTGCGAAGCTGTTCTAATTCTGAAGACGGCACCATTCGAATGGACAATTCCAGATAATTGCAGGAATAATCTTTGTGATATACCATTCCGGTCTCTGTGATATATACTGTCTGATCTTCTTCACGAAATCCAATATTTCTAATATATCCATTCCATCCTTTCATCCGCATTGATTCTTCCATCGGTACTGTCACTCCGGCAAACATGGGAACTGGCAATCGTACTTTATATTTTACCTTCAGTTCCAGAATCCCTGTGATTAATGACATTCTTGACTCATGGCAGTGAATTCCTCCGCTTCCGTCAACCACAACGCTTCTATCCAGCCTTCCACTTCCCACTGCCTGGACAATGTCTGCCTCCAGTTGTCCCGGTGTAATCATGGGTTTCAGATATACAGACTCAGCAGCAGTTTTTGCTGCATACTGCATTCCACTTCGTATGCTGGTCCGAACTGCCATAACCTCCATCATATATATGAGGCTTATAACAGCCAGGAAAAAAATCGGAAGAGACAATGCTGCCTCTACCGTAACGCTTCCTTTTCTTTCGCCAGAAATACAGGAGGATGTCCTTTTGGAAATACGATGAGTATGACTATGTAAGATTTGGATATAGAAACTTCTTTTTTCTGGAAGTATCATACGAAACTCCTTTCTGTATTTTTATTTTTAGGGATTTGTCAGGGTCCAAAAGGACATCCTCCCGTATTTCTAACGATAACCAAAATAGGTTTGAAACTGATATGAAATTCCCCGCCGCAGGCTGCAGCTGCTTCTGATTTCCATTCGGCTGATACAGGAATCCGCATAAAACCAGGTCAGCCCTTTTTCTGTTCTGAGTCGCAGTTCAATCATATCCAGTGCCCTCATTGTCTGCGTTTCTTTTTGACCAAGAAAGAACATTATTCTAAGATATTCCTTATACGTTAATCCGCTTTCAGTATCCAGTCCTTCCGACTGATCCTCTTCTGTTCCCAGAGTAAGCAAAGCTGATAATTGAAGCTGCCAACTTTCCTGGTTCTTTAAAAGAGGAACTCTCTTTCCATCCATCAGCGAACGAATATCCATGATACTTTCTCCGAATGCCCATCCCAGCAGAAGCACCTGGGTAACTGCCTCTGTAATTTCAGGAGCAAGGATCAGGGAACACAGGGTCAGAGCCATCGCCTCTGCCTCTGCCCGTTTTTCTGCATCATTAGATACAAATGCATAATTTGGCACAAAACGTATCAAAAGCAATTTTTTTGTGACTTCTTCCAGGTTTTCTCTATCACTTGACCTGCCTCCAAGGATATATTCCAGCTCATAATCCAGTCCTCCGCCATTTACCGTTTCCGATTCATCTGCCACACATCGAAAATGTCTCAGCAGATATTCTCCAAATGCCAGAGTTGACACAGATTTTTCTTCCTCTACATCATCAAATGTCCCATAACCCGTCTGACGTTCTCTTCCTGAAACAAGATTTTGTATCTCATACTGTTTCCCTGATACCATTTTATTTTTCGGCATAACCAACTCCACCAGTGGTTTGCGCTTCATGGCTGAAATATTCGTAAGCGGATTATTCTCCGTCGGGAGTGCTTCTTCATTCTCCATCAAAAGTCTGTCCAGATTACGGTTTGCCTCTTCTTCTTTTCTCTGATAAGCATCCGACTCTTCTTCCTGCTGTTTCCACAGTCCTGTATTTCCCAGCAGGTTATTCAATGATTCCAGACCATATCTTTCCTCCACATACCGGGCCGCCTGTTCCCGAAAAGCCTGTCCGTCGTGATCCGTCAAAAGCTGTATTCTTCGGATCTCATTGTCTATCTGAGCCGCTCCATAATAATCCAGACGCTCCAACACGGCCTCTTCCGACCAGAACCCACTCTCATAACTTCCATCCATACCAAATACATCAAATTCTTCCAAAAGCTCTCTCTGGTATTCTGCAAACACACTTTCCATCGCCCGGTTCATGTCTGCTCTGCGGTAATTCTTTGCCATCTGAATGGAAGCCCCTTCCATCAGACTTCCGATAAATGAAACCAGCAGAATAAAAATCAATGCCAGAAATACTGTGATTTCTCCGCTCAGGTTTTCTGCCTCCTCATAATATCTCTGGCAGTATTGCTGACTATATTCCTGCGCTTTCACTGGTAATCTTCTCAAAAATGGTTTCCACCAGACTGGTCAGCTGCGTTTTGAATATCAGTACCAGGGCAATCAGAACCACCAGTATTAATATAACTTCTACAACTCCGACTCCTTTTTCTTCTTTCATAACCTGTAATGCATATTTCATTCTCCACATCATATTTGTCTCCTCCGTTTATATTTGTTATATCCGAATGGATAAAAATGCCGGTACTATTACGATAACCAATACAACGGCCAGCATCCCAAACATGGGTATCAGAAGTCTTGTCCCCGCTTCTTCTCCCTGCTGTCTTGCCAGAGCCTTGCGTTCTTCAAAAGCCTGTATTGCCTCCAGATGTAATAGCCCTGTGATTCCCTTCGTACCTTTCCTCAGATTTTGGGAAAGCAGCGCCCCAAGTTTTCGATATGCCCTTACTCCGCACCGCCTTCCAAACCGCTCATAACACTCTGCTTCCGTCACACCACTCCTCATTTCATGGCAAGTCGCTTCCATCTCCTCATAAGCATATCTTATTCCCAGCTTATCCTTTTGTTTCTCATAATCCTCCACAATTCTTCTCCAGGCATTTTTTACCGTCATCCCTGCTCCAATCAGAAGCATCAGCTTATTGACAATGCCCGGATAATCTCTCATCATCTGCTCCTGTCTCTTTTTTTCTTCATCCCGGTCATTCTGCTTTTCCAGGCACCAGAGCAACGCACAGACTGCCACTCCCGCCACCATCAGCACAACTCCCCGGGTATTCATAGACGTACGATAAATAATATGTTTCCCATTCACCTTATTAGGCAACTCAAAGCTTTCTTCCGTCCGTGATTTCGTTTCAATTTTCTCTATTTCAGCTTCTATTGTATCAAACAGATTTTCTGTCGCCGTCCGCTTTGCAGGGCATGCTCTGACAGTCATCTCATGGACTGCCTCCTGCTTCTCATCTTCCGTGTATTTGAGATATGCTTTCAGATGAATCAGAACCCCATCCTTCTCACTTTTCAGATTTTTCCGATTCAGCTCTCCGTATACATTCATCACATCATATCGATCCAGTTCCCACTCTACCTCAACAGGCTCGCCCGGAATACTGGTAATCAGGTTCAGATCTTCACATACCTCATCCATGCTCTCATTTTCCGCCAGCACGATTCTTTCCAGTTTCTGAATAGAACGACGAAACACTTCCTGCATTTCTTTCTGTGTGTACTGCCGTTCACCTACAGTAATCTCAGTCTTTTCTTTCAGTTCTGTCCCTTCAACCTCGATTTCCAGTTCTTTCGTAAACCATCCATCACCATAAGCATTTCTCTCAATCCGGATTACTTCGTCTGCCGACTTTCCCGCATCAATGAGTAAAAGAGCTCCGGCTCCTACAAGAGTTAACACGCCGGTTGCCAGTATTAGACCTCGATATTTACAATTCTCACCCCAAGATAATATGCACCGATATAGATTGCCAGACACAGGCTCATCACCCCGATTCCGATTACATTTCCATACAATATGTTCATAAATTCCGGGAAACTGAGCTTCATATAAGCAATAATTCCAAAGGGAACGACTGCCATAACCCGGAATTCGTATTTCTTAGCGGCAAGCAGCGTACCTATCTCCCGCTGTACCTCCAGCTTTTCCCGAATCTGCCCGATAGAATCACAGATAATCCCAACCATATCGCCTCCGCTTTTTTTCGCCATTATAAATACCTGAACAAAATTGCGCACATCCTCCTGATCCACTCTGTCTGCCCACTCTGCGAAAATCTGTTCCATGGGAATCTGTATATAAATCTGGCGGATCATATATGTAAATTCCCGCTGAATAGCCGTCTCGGCACTATACAGTACATCCAGATCCTTTTTTACCTCCTTCATGGCATTCTCCAGAGAATAACCTACATGAAGGGACGCAGACAGACTCTGAATCGCTTCCTGAAACTGCTTTTGAAATTCCTGTTTCTTCTTTTCCACACATTCTTTTTCCCACTCTCTGAAATACAAGACACCAATAGGCACGCAGACCACTGCCGCCCAGAACGATTCATAGAACAGATATCCTATTGTTCCCATTAAAAATCCGGTCTGTAAAAATGCGCCTGCATATTCACGGCGTCTGATATCCTGCCGAAAATAATTTTCCGGTGTTCTGAAGTGTGTGAATCTTTTTCCAGTCTCCCTGGATTTTTTCACCTTTTCTTCCGGTCTCCTGAAATTGATACAGAACCCGGGTCTCAACTTCGTTTTCTCCAAAATCCAGCACCTCCACGATTTCCAACACTTTCCTGCTCTTGTCCCATAATCTTCCGATATGTACAATAATATCGATTGCCGATGCAATCTGTCTCTGGATTGCCGGCAGCGGGATATCCATTCCCATCAATATCATCGTTTCAAGTCTGCGAAGCATATCCCGCGGACTATCCGAATGACCGGTACTTAGGCTCCCTTTATGTCCGGTAGACATGGCCTGAATCATATCAATCGTCTCTGATCCCCGGACCTCTCCGACAATAATGCGATTTGGACGCATTCGCAAAGCAGCCCGGATCAGCTCCCGAATCGTAATCTCTCCGCTTCCTTCCACATTTGCATTACGGGCTTCCAGTTTTACCAGATTCGGTACTCCCTGTATCTGCAGTTCCGCATTATCCTCAATGGTAATAATTCTTTCATCCTTCGGAATAAACTGCGAAAGCGCATTGAGAAACGTAGTTTTTCCAGACCCTGTCCCGCCACTTATAAAAATATTGTAGCCTGCGGCCACCAGCAATTTTAAGAAATCTGCCACTTCATGGTTCAGAGAACCTAAGCGGATCAACTGGTTCATAGTAATCTGTTCTTTGGGAAACTTTCGTATGGTAACTACCGGACCATTTAAAGCAATTGGATACAGCACCACGTTAACTCTGGATCCATCGGGAAGTCTGGCGTCTGCAATGGGTGACGACTCATTTACCAAACGATTAGACCCCGCCACAATCTGCTGAATAACATCTTCCAGCTTTTCTCTGGATGCAAATCGCTTATCCGTCATATACAGCCGTCCACCCTTTTCAACAAAAATATTCTGCGTTCCATTAATCATAACTTCCGTAATCTCGTCATCTTCGATAAGTTCCTGCAAAAGATCCAACTTACGGAATGCATTAAACAATTCTCTGCCCAAAGAAGCCTTTCTTTGAAGCGGAATATAATCTCTTCTACTTTCCTCCTCCAGAATCTGAAGAATCAGCTCCATCAGTTCCTCATCTTCGATTTCTCTCGACAGGTCCAACCTGTCCAGTATCTTTTCCTGTAATTGTTCTTCTGATATCACACCGTATTATCCTTTCTGCTACTTCACCATAACCGAGCTGGCGAAGGACATCCTCATACTGGGTTATCTTTGCGGCAGCCACCCTGTCATCTGCCACCGGCATATAGACGGTATCGCAAAAACGCAGTATCTCATACAGACCACAAATGCATTCTCCCAAATCAAGAATCAGTACATCATAAATACTATTCTGCAGAATCTCCCGAAAAAGCCAGAGCCACTCCTTCGCTTCCAGCGCCTTAAGGTCTTCCGGAAAAATAACCGGCGGAACATAATCCAGACCTTCCATTTGCCGCACGAGCGTAGTCAGAATCAATCCCGGATTCCCGGACTCCTGCTTGGCATAATATAAAAGAACTGCGAGAGTTTTCTCACGTTCTTCCGGGAAATATCCTCCAAATCCTGCATAAGTTTCCAGATTGATATACAGGACATTCTCATTTTTCGCAAGCTCTTTTCCCTTTTGGATTGCAAAATCTGTCTGTCCCACCCGATGTACCGGAGAATAAACACCAATGATTCTACCCTTTTCCTTTTTTCTGACACGCCAGAAACCATCCATATTCTCTGTTGCACAGATTTGGATAATCTGCGTATAAATTTCTTCTCCGGACTGGTATTTATAAATACTGTCCGTCTTACCGGAATTTTCACTATCTCTCTCCCGATCTGATAAAATAATAATTCTGGCTGTCCCCACATCTTTTTGAATCTCTTCTATTTCTTCTCCTGCAAATACTTCATTTAATAAAAGAAGAGCCGTCGACAAGTCACCACAGACTGACCGCAGTTGCCTGGGACTGCTGCATATTTTTACTTGAAAGGCAAGTTCCCGTTTCCCGCTTAAGAATGCGGCAAGTCTTGAGGCGTAATCCATTTCCGGATCACAGATGACCAAGTTATTGCTGCTCACTTATAACCCCCCTGCTTTAATTTTTTTCTTTACTATTCAGTTTTCTTGTTTTTGAATTCCAGGCCGAACCGGCTTAAATTACAGAAACAATTTTCAGACTTCCAACAAGATTCAACAATTCAGATACAAGCCCGACATGGTTGTCATAACTTGTATCTGCATTATATCTCTCCGTTCTGTAAATGTCCAGAGTTTTATTTCAGATATGTCAACTTTATCAGATTCTCACAAATTTACATAAGATATTATGACTGTTTTTCTGTACTATTTTACATAAATTATCAATACAAAACAATTCCATATAAGAGAGCAATTCCCGGAAGTCCCAGAACACCGGATACCAGGAAACTAATCCCATTTAACCCTACACTAACATCTAATCCCCTGGCAGCCAGGACTTCATTTACAAAGAAAATCAGAGCCATCCCCGTCAAAGCACGTACCAGAAAAGTTACAATCCTGCCCGAGCGGCGTTCCTTCATTTTGTTTTCCTCCAATATCTTTTTATTATATATACTAAAAATCCACATGATTATGCCTGGAAAAGGAGACCTGTAGTACAAAAAAACAGGACCGCATCGTGTCCTGTTTTCCATTCGTCTTCTATTCTTTTTTACAGGTCAATCTCTATCGTCCGTCCCGTCCGATGATACTGATGATATCTCACGCCAGCCGCATCGAACATCCGCATGGATGCCTGAACAGACGCCGTATCCTGATATTTATTGCAGTCATAAATAACCTCTTTGATTCCGCTCTGGATAATTGCTTTTGCGCATTCATTACACGGGAAAAGGGAAACATAAAGCTTCGCTCCTTCAAGACTTCCGCCCCGGTAATTCAGGATCGCATTCAGTTCGCTGTGAACCGTGTAGACGTATTTTGTTTCCAACGGATTGTCTCCCTCACGCTCCCATGGAAATTCATCATCCGAACATCCCATGGGAAGCCCGTTATATCCCATGGAAAGAATCTTATTATCCTGACTCACAATACAGCAACCCACCTGCGTATTCGGATCCTTTGACCGCTTTCCTGACAACATTGCTACTCCCATGAAATACTCATCCCAACTAATATAATCTCTGCGCTTGTTTCCCATAATGGTTTCCTCCGTACCACTTTCCCTGCGTTTTCCCATTTTTACTCCTTTCAAGATAATCCCTTTAACATTTACAGACGAATCACATGATGTCCCGCTGCCTTTAGCAGCCGGTTCATCACCGCACTCCCAATTCCGCCCGCATCAAAAGACTCACTGTAAATAAAGTCTACTTCATCTGCGTCAAACTCACGCAGTATGCCGTATAACCGACCCGCTATCGTACTTTCATCTTCGCGGGTTCCAATACATTTCACATCTCCACAATGATAATGCTCTATAGTTTCCGTGGTTCCGATTATTCCGATCCGGTATCCCTGCGCAATTTTTTCACCGGCTTCCCGATTAATATAGGAAATGACATCTTCCAGCTTACCTTCTACAATGCTTAAGCTGGCCTTCGGTGCATAATGGCGGTACTTCATTCCCGGAGCCTTAGGGACAATCTTACTGTCTGCCTCGATCAGTGTCCGATCCACTTCCACTTCCCCAATCAATTCCTCCAGCATCTCTTTAGTCACAGCGCCCGGTCTGAGAATCATAGGCGGAGTTACCGTCATGTCCAATATCGTAGACTCTACGCCAATATCCACTGCTCCTCCGTCCAGAATCATTTCAATTCTGCCATCCAGATCCTCAGCCACATGCTCGGCCGTCGTAGGACTCGGGCGTCCGGAGGTGTTGGCACTTGGTGCGGAAATATATCCGCCTCCGGCCAGAATCACCCTCCTCGCGATCTCATCACTGGGCATTCGTACCGCAACCGTATCAAGCCCTCCCGTTGTTCCATAAGGAACCAGATCACTTTTATCAAATATCATCGTAAGCGGTCCAGGCCAGAATGCTTCTGCAACTGTCTTTGCCACCTCCGGCACATGAGTCGTAATCGCTTCCAGATCCTCCATTCTGGCTATGTGTACGATCAATGGATTATCCGACGGTCTGCCCTTTGCCGCATAGGTCTTTTTTGCCGCTTCTTCATCCAGCGCATTGGCCCCCAGACCATACACCGTCTCCGTAGGAAATGCTACCAGACCTCCATCTTTCAGTATCTCACCTGCAGCCTGAATGGATGCTTCACATATTTTATTCTTATCTATTTTATCTATTCTCGTCTTCATATTCTACCTGTATCCCAATTCTTCCAAATGCTCGCAGCGCTAACTCGATTCCGCTTCGCCGGGCAGTACCTCAAAACGCGCTGCGTTTTTCGGTCGCTTCGCTCTGCCGATGATTCGCAGCGCTAACTCGATTCCGCTTCGCTCCATCTCGTTCACGGGCATTCGCCCTATCAAAATGCACGAGAATAATTGCGCCTGTAAACAGTCGCTTTATTCCCATGCATTTTGGCACTGCTCATTGCTGTCATGTACATTATACATCAGCTAGCTGGTTTAGTCCACTCCCAGATATGCCGTGACTCCGTTGCAGATTGCCTGCGCCACCTGATTCTGATAGTCTTCTGTCACCAGAAGCGCTGCCTCTTCCTGATTGCTCAGGAATCCACATTCCACAATAATAGTCGGGGACTCCGTGCGCTTCAAAAGATAATAGGTATCATTTGCTTTTGCCTGCCGATGATTATCTTCATCAAATAACAGCAACGCATGCTGCATAATTTCCGCAGCTTCCTTTCCTTTTTCCGAATGACTGTAGTAAAAGACCTGTGCTCCGGAAACATTTTCCTCATGATAACTGTTCTGATGAATACTGACTACCAGTTCCGGAAGTTCCCTGTCAATAATCTCCACTCTTGCCTTCATATCCTCTGCTTTTTTATTCTGCGCATCCGATTTTGCCAGCATACTGTCATCCGTTCTGGTCATAACAACATCCACTTTCTTTTTTTCTAAAAGCTTTACTACTTTTTTTGCTATGGTAAGATTGATATCTTTTTCTTTCGCATCATTTACTCCCACTTTTCCCGGATCGGCTCCTCCGTGTGCAGGATATAAATTGCGCAGGTAAGTTCAACTCACCTGCGCAATTTTTTCGCTGCCATGCATACGCCAAAAAGGTACAGTTGACCTTTTAGCCCGTATTAGTAATTTTCTTCGTGAATTTCAAAATAGCTTTGAGGATGTGCACATACCGGGCAAATTTCGGGAGCCTTTGTACCCACAACTATATGTCCGCAGTTTCTGCACTCCCAAACCTTAACCTCACTCTTTTCGAATACCTCTGCCATCTCTACATTCTTAAGCAGGGCACGATACCGCTCTTCGTGATGTTTTTCAATAGCGCCCACCATACGGAATTTATGAGCAAGTTCCGGGAATCCTTCTTTTTCAGCCGTCTTTGCAAAATCTTCATACATATCTGTCCACTCATAGTTTTCTCCTTCTGCAGCAGACAGAAGATTTTCAGCTGTATTGCCAATACCGTTCAGTTCTTTGAACCACATTTTTGCATGTTCTCTTTCATTTTCTGCAGTCTTGAGGAAAAGTGCAGCAATCTGTTCAAATCCCTCTTTTTTTGCTACAGATGCAAAGAACGTATATTTATTTCTGGCACCAGACTCACCTGCAAAGGCTGCTTCCAGGTTTTTCTCTGTCTGTGTTCCGGCATATGGGCTGTTTTTTTGCTCTGTAATAGGTTCCAGCTTATCTCCTGTTGATTTGCAAAGAGGACAAACCGGTGTTTCCCCTTCCTTCACTTCAAATACTTCTCCACACACTTTACATTTATACTTCATCATATTATCCTCCTTTTTACTTTCCTGTTTTTTGATTATATCGACGGTCGGCTCACCAATATGCCTGATATCCGTATAATCGGCGATATCTCTGTCCGTTGTCACAAGATTATCCACCGAAAGACCGTGCACAGAATAATTTCCTGTTACTCTGGCGAAGGTTTTCAGTTCTTCTGTAGATACATTTAAATAATTTGCTACTCTCTGAGCGGCAGCATCTACTTTCAGCCTTGCTCTCAGTTCCGGATCCTGGGTTGCAATACCTACAGGACATTTCCCACTTCCGCATATCCGGTATTGCTGGCATGCTGCTGCAATCAGTCCCGCACTGGCAATCGCAACAGCATCAGCACCCATTGCCAATGCCTTTGCAAAGTCTGCAGAAACACGAAGCCCGCCTGTGATAACAAGATCAATATCTGCATGCACAGAATCCAGATATTTTCTTGCTCTTGCCAGAGCATATATTGTTGGAACTGAGGTTGCTTCTCTTAGGAAAAATGGACTTGATCCAGTCGCACCGCCTCTTCCATCAATCGTGATAAAATCAGGACGCGCAAAAACACAGTACTCCAGATCCTTCTCAATTCTTCCTGCCGCTATCTTAATTCCGATCGGTCTGCCCTCAGAACGTTCTCTAAGCATATCTACCATGGTGCGCAGATCTTCTTTGCTCTGAATCTCCGGGAATTTACTCGGGCTCTGGATATCCTCGCCTTTTTTCTTCCCACGTATAGCCGCAATTTCTTCCGTCACTTTCTCTCCCGGCAGATGTCCGCCCATCCCCGGTTTTGTTCCCTGTCCTATCTTGATCTCAATAGCGTCCGATGTCTTCAGATTCTCATCTGTAACACTATATTTATTCGGAATATACTCGAAGATATATTTGTATGCAGCTTCTTTTTCTTCCGGAAGGATTCCTCCTTCACCGCTGCACATGGCTGTTTTTGCCATGGCAGATCCCTTCGCCAGGGCCACCTTTATCTCTTTAGATAATGCACCAAAAGACATGTGGGATATGTAGATTGGACTTTCCAGCACCATTGGCTTTTTAGCATGCTTCCCAATAACAGTTCTGGTATCCACTTCTTCCCCATCATTCAACGGCGGTGGATTAAGCTGCGCCCCGAGCAACAGAATATCATCCCATCCGGGCATCGGCATCTTTGTACCCATTGCTCCGCCAATAGATTTTCCTGTAACCGCCATTTGATGTATCTCTCCCATATACCGGCAGGATACATCTTCCCGCGCTGTAGCAGCATCATAATCCAGTTCACCTTCATAAGTCTTCAGAGTTTCCTTTTCACCTTCTTCCGATACTAATACAAACTTTGAAACCGGCTGTTTGCATATGGGGCAGCATGAAATTTCCGAAAATGGTTTTCCTTCCCTGATTTCATCATAAATTGCGCCGCATACACCACATTTGTAAATTGCCATAAAAGCACCTCCTTTGTATAAATTTTACTATTTTAATATTAGTAACTGTTACTATTATTAAACATTTTCCTTAATTTGTCAAATGAATTTTTTGATTTTCTGGTATTCTAAATTTCCTTTTGATTCAAAATTATAAATTATTTTGATTCTGTGATTTTCATAAATCTCTATGCCACCAATCATTTCCACCACAATTTCCCGATCCAACTCTTTAATTTCTTTTAAATCCAGAAACCTCTTAAGCCATGGTTCCTCAAAAATAATTTCTGGCACATCTCCTCTCTTCCTACTTTTCACTATCTCCAGCTGTTTGAAACAGATTTCTTCTTTTTTCTGATAATCCTGACGGTAAGAAAGGAATTCTTCTTTCGAAATCAGGGAATCCCTATAATCTTCATACAAGCCTTTTTTAAGCTTTTTTATACGTTCCAGCTCGGATTCTGCTCTGACACATTCTTTTTCATTTATCTTCCCACCTTTGAAAACTGCCAGACCCAAAGGTTTCAGAAGTCCTCGTAAATCGTCAATACTTTGAATAATTATTTTCAGGTCGCTTAATATAATTTCTTCCAGAACAGCTACAGGAATCGCATGTGGTGTGCAGTATTCCTTCCCATTTCTGCGATAAGTCCCACAATAGAGAGTATATACTTTACTCCCATCTGCACGCTGCCACGTATTTTTTGCCATTGCCCTTCCACAATCACCACATTTTATAAAGCCGGCAAAAATATCCTTATTTCTTTTCGGATTCAACTCCCGTGTTCTCTTCCCCAAAAGAACCTGCGTCTTCTCCCATGTTTCCTGATCTATAATCGGTTCATGGGTATGCTCCACAATGATCCACTGCTCCTTCGGCACCTTTCTCTGCCTGCCTCTCATACATTGATGTTTCGTTCCCTGCACCATGTTCCCAACATATATTTCCTTATGGAGAATACTGTTGATCGTAGAATATGACCAATATGCCGTACTTTCCAGTCGATGACTGTTCCTGTATTTGTCCCCGTTAACCCGCTTATATTCTGACGGACAAAGAATCCCGTCTGCGTTCAGTATTCCTGCAATTTTCTGTTTTCCATATCCCTGTAAATATAAAGAGAAAATTCTGCGTACAACCGCTGCAGCATATTCATCAACTACCAGTTTATTTTTATCAACTGCAGATTTTCTATATCCGTAACTTGGAAATGATCCGATAAATTCACCTGCCTTTTGTCTGGTTTTCACTGATGTCTGGACCTTTTTTGAAATATCTTTCGCATACTGTTCATTGAAAATATTTTTGATTGGAAGCAACATATCATATGCCTGTTTCATACTGTCAATATTATCTGTCAGAGATATAAAACGCACGCCCAGCTCAGGAAAATATCGTTCCAGGTATCTTCCCGTATCAATATAATCCCGTCCGAATCTTGACAAATCCTTTACAACAACACAATTTACCTTCCCATCTTCAATATCCCTGATCATCCTTCGAAACCCGGGGCGGTTGAAGTTGGTGCCGGTATATCCGTCATCAATGTACATATCATACAGAATGCAGTCATCCTGATTTAAAATATAATCCGTAAGGAGCTTTCTCTGATTTCCCACACTGTCACTTTCTTCTTTATCACCATCTTCTCTTGACAATCTGATATACACAGCCACGTTAAATATGCTCTGAATCTTCATATCCATCATATGCCTTTTCTTTCAGATGGGATTTGATAATACGGACAAGTAATTCTTCTACGGAAATCTTCGATAAAAACTCTCTTTCCACTACGTATGGAATCTCTTTTTTTTCCCTCAAACCTTACCACCCTCCACGCTGAAATATTTTTCTCAACCTGCGCAATTAAGCTCCTCCGTGCCCTGCATCTACGACAACAACTGCTTTCCTGTCTTCCACCTGAGCTGACGAGACGTATTTTCCTATACTTCTGCTGGCCGCAATCAACCCAAGTAAAAACAGCACCGACAATAACAGCTCTACCCTCTGACGCAAAAAAACATCCCCTGTCCATACATATATCGGTTAAATATATGTACAGAAGGGGATATTTATTAATACATCTCATCCTGCATCGCAGGTCTCATTAATTCACATACTTTAAAATCAGTTCCCACACTTCCGGCTCTTCCTGTCCCAGACGCCATGCTGCTGTTCCTGCAAGCCCGTAATCCTTCATAAGCTGAAGCTTCGGTTCAAGTGAACTTACATCCTCCAACCATACTTTAAATGTACTTCCTTCCGCTTCCCATGTGGCAAAATTCTGTTTGGTTTCTTCATCCCAGTTTGCTGTTGCACCTGCCTGTGCCACTACAGCCGCTGCTTCTGCCATGGAATAAGCCGTACTTTCTACATTATCAGGATACTCTGCAGCCTCTGTTCCGGCCTGTGCACTCAGTTCCTCCGCCGTCTTCGGTGTTTCCTTCCACACTCTTGTAAAGAACGGAAGGGCACTGATCACCTTGGAAGCAGGAACTTCTTTTAGCGTATTCTCAATTCCGCTTCTCACGAAATTATAAGAGGAAACGGAACCGGCAACAGGAGATCCGCCATAATGCTCATCATATCCCATGATTACTACATAATCGGCAAATACGCCCTGTTCTTTTCTGTGGTACTGGCGGTTATACTCCTGAGGAACATAATTATCCACTGAGAGCACCAGACCGTTCTGATGACATTTCACAGACAGTTCCCGAATAAACTGAATATAATGTTCTCCACATTCTGCTGAAATCTTTTCAAAGTCTACATTAATGCCATCTATTCCAAGCTGCAACGCTGCCGCGATCAGCTGGTTCGTCAGATTTTCGCGATTCGAAGTCTTACTGAGCATCGCATAAGACTCTTCAGCAGAATTGATTCCTCCATCAAAATCGCGAATTGCAGCCCACACCTCTATGTTGGACTGATGTGCATAATTCACATAATCCGCGCTCGCGATAGAATCCATATTACCCGATATATCCTGCACATGGAACCATGTTGGCGAGATTGTCGTCAAACCCTTACTTCTGGCTATCATCTCCAGCACACTGCTGTTTGCCTCCGCATTGGTTACATTATGCCATGCCATATTAATCGTATAGTCTCTGGTAATACCGGTATACTGAGGTGCATCGAAATTCCGGCTGATCACTCTGGTCTCAGCTTTTTTCAGAGCACTTTTCTTCACATAACCGATAAATCCATCCTTTGTTCTGACCTTCTCCCAGTCACCTTCACTCTCAATAACTGTTACTTCATCTTTTTTACTGATCTCTGTGAGAATCGGACTCTTCACACCGCCCTGATATCTCACCTGCGTATCTTTTCTGGCCTGTGCCACCTGAGTTTCGCCAGTCTCCGTAACAATCATCACCCGGCTCGGATCATCAAATACTTCATATTCCATATCCGTATACTTCTGCACAAACTCAAGAGCGATATATGCTGTATTTCCCTCTGTTTTTAAAATGACGTAGTCTTCACTGTTCTTCTCTTTGGAAACCGTATAATCTTTGCTTCCCACACCTACCGTAATCACATCACCGGGCAACGTGTACAGCATAATATTTTCATTCGGATCCCAGTAAAATCTCTCGTTAATGTAATCCCGGACTGTGCCGTACTCAATATACGCTTTTCCCTCGGAAATCATTCCTTTAGGCTCAAGTACTCCATTATTGATAATGACAGCAAGCTGATTCTCATTTTGTATTCCATAATATTTATCGAGATCTGCCTTCTCCTTTGTCGGACCGTAACGCTTCCATAAAAACAGGCCTGCAACTGTTCCTACTACCAATATAATAAAGAAAATAATCTTGAGCATCAGATTTCTTTTCCGTCTTCGTCTGGATTGAGGGCGCCTGCGACGGCGTTTTCTTCGTCTCTGATCCATATTGTACCTCCTAATTCGATATACCCAACCACTTCGAATATCCATCTCAGGAGCTTTACTCGCTGATGTCCGAAGTTATATATGTAGTATATCAACAATTTACAACTCCGTCATTATTTATTTCGACATTTGTTTATATTTTTGTAATAAGAGGGGCATTTTTTATGACAAATCATGGATATCTGTCATATTTGAATACGATAGAAATACAGCGCCATTAAATCTCCCTTGTCATTCAATACATAATCCCGCATGTACTCGGAATCCTCTTTTATCATATGCGCCTTCACAATCTGTGTGGGACTTGCCGGATTCCCTTCCATCTCCATGTACACTCCTTTTTTCTCGTATCTGTTCAATTCCTGGAACAACTCCTGATACTTCTTTTCTTCCTCCGGCATAACTGCCTCCTTTTCAATGTAATAACATGATGACCGTTGATTATTATATTCCTAACTGACATATGACCTTGGAAGTGCCTGTGATATATTTCCATATGCCTTCAGGTACAGAAAACAGACCCTACATTGATAATGTAAACTTCTGCTAAATTTTATTTTTCTGATTTTTGTTGAAATCCTGCTGAAAAAATGTTATATAAATGCTGAAATCTTCTGAATTGACTCTTGTTGAAAATAATTGACCAGTTACAGATACTCCTGAAGTCAGAATATAAGACACAGTCATCTGGGAATACTATTTTCTGTATGAGTTATTATAGCAGAATATTTATGTAAACACAAGGTTTTATTTTTATTTTATTGAACTCTTATTAAGCACTATGCTATACTGATAAAAAGGAAGTGATAAGATTATGAAGATAGAAAAAATCAATGACAATCAGATACGCTGTACTCTTACACGCGCTGATTTGGCTGACCGCCAGCTTAAGCTTAGCGAACTGGCCTATGGAACCGAAAAAGCAAAATCACTTTTCCATGATATGATGCAGCAGGCAGCCCATGATTTTGGCTTTGAGGCCGAAGACATTCCATTGATGATAGAAGCAATTCCTGCTTCTGCGGACTCTATTGTGCTGATAATTACTAAAGTAGAAGATCCTGATGAACTGGACACTCGTTTTTCCAAGTTTGCACCGTTCCCCGGAAGTGACTGGGATTCAAAAAAAGAAGCTGTACTCGAAAAGCTGGAAGGTGCCGAAGAATTTCTCGATCTTCTGGGAAAGGTAAAAGAGAGCATTGCCGCTCTTCCTTCTGACAAAACCGTCAAAGAAGAAACTACAAAAGAGGCAGATGCAAAAAAGAAACCTATGTTCCGTCTTTTTTCCTTTGCTACTATGGATGGTGTTATTAACGCTGCGCACCTGCTGAAAAATATGTATCACGGTTCCAATACCCTGTACAAAGATCCCGTTGCCAATCTATACATCCTGGCTCTGACTCAGTCTGACCTGTCCACAAAAGATTATAACCGGATCTGTAATATGCTTTCAGAGTATGGTTCTCTCGAAAAAGCTTCAGGTGCTGCACTGGCATTTCTGGAGGAGCACTGTGAGATTCTGATTTCCAATGATGCGGCGCAGAAGCTGGCATTAATTTAAAGTATTAAAAAATGGTGTAACCTTTATTTTGTAGGGCTACACCATTTTTTCATTATTTCTTACACTTCATACAGCACTGCATTCAGTTTTTCAACTAATAACTCAGCATCCATTCCATGTACCATAGCAGCCTCTTCAATAGACTCACCCTGTGCACTTGGACATCCTACGCATCCCATTCCAGCTTCCTGAAGAACCTGAACGATCTGTGGGCATACTGCATAATATGTGCTAAGCAATTCACCAATTGTCATCTCTTTAGATACCTTTGCCATTTTTTGCGCCTCCTTCGTAATTGAATAACGCTTTTTTCTATCAGCGTAATACCTATTATATCCACTTTCCGTCATTGTGTAAACATTTAAAAGAAATTTATTCATAAAATTTGACTATTTAAAAGTCAATATTTCTTTCTATTTTTTTCGACAAAAAATCATTTTTATTATATCTACACAAAACGTCCGTTCTTTTATTTACCCCGAGTAATCAACCAAATTTGATGGGTTTTGTGTTGATAATGTTGATAAGTTTTGAAAAATACCAGTTTTTCCACCTTTTTCGCTCATTATAATGTTGATAACTTTGATAAATGAAATTTACATTATTTTGCAGGTTTCGACATTTTTGTCTATTTTGTACATTGTTTCGATTTTGCTCCTGTTACATAATTTTGATTTCCTCTTCCACGAATTCCTCATATGCTAATATCGAAAAAATCCCGGGAAATTATTCCCGGGATTCGTCCAAAAAACTATTGTCAAACAATATTACAAAACTCTTCTAACTGTTTTAATATTCATGCAGGTAGCCGGAATAATTCCAATTCCTTTTGAGGCATTAATTGCATTTACAATTTGCCCGTCTCCCATGTAAATTCCCACATGACCTTCATATAGAATCAGATCACCGGGTTGAGCCTCCTCGTAGCTGATGCCTGTTCCCGCATACTCCTGATCCCAGGTTGTCCTCGGTAAGCTTATGCCGAAATTTGCATACACCGACTGAACAAATCCGGAACAGTCCGCTCCGTCTGTCAGGCTGGTTCCGCCCCATACATATGGATTACCGATAAACTGACAGGCATAATCCACAACTGCCTGTCCCAAAGATGAAGCATTCTGTGCTCTTTGCAATGCCTGTGCTGCTGCCTCTTCTTCTGCTGCCCTGGCCTCCTCCTGAAGTCGTCGGGCTTCCTCTTCTCTGGACTCCGCATAATGGAATACGTCTTCCCCATTGATGGAAGACTCTGCCTGTCCGCTTGCCTCAGCCGCTGTCCTGACTATCTCTTCTGCCTTCTGCTGTGCAAGATTTCCTATAGTAATGTACTTCGTGCAAACGTAGCCGGTCACTGTCCCAGACTGCACTTTCGTCCACTCACCCACCGGACCCATAATCTTTGCCGCGTAATCCGGATACAGTTTTCCGACCCATTCGCTTTCTTTCGTAGGTTCGCTTCGCACAAACAGAAATGTATCTGCATCCACGTTCGCGAACGCCATATCTAAATACTCTCCTTTTTCTGTTGGCACTAAATAACTTTCTACATTCAACTCCTCTTTCGCATTATAACAGTCATTTAATACCTCTTCAATTCCCACGCCAGGCAACAACGCCGCTTCTGTATCAGCTGCAAATGCCTTCTCCCCGGAAACTGATACCACTCCAATCACAGTAACGAGAAACAATCCTTTTTTAAGATTCGAACTCATAAACAACCTCCTTCTTTTCGTTTATGTTTTCTTATCTTTTGTAAATATTACAGAATTGTTACAAATGTTACGTTCTTATTATATCAATGCTTTTTTTACATGTCAAGGCATCCTACCCTGGATTCGTTCGACGTATTCTTATGCTTTTCTTATATTTTTCTTAAGTCAAACATTCTCCGATGTCTAATTATGATATGGGTAAAAACAGATTGACATTTTCTATGATATATTGTAATATGATTTTAATAATTATTATCGTTATTAATTGAAGGGAGGATAGCACATGGCAACTCTAAAATACAGCAAACAGAGAGAATCTATCAAAGCATTCCTTGCCAGTACTAGCGACCATCCCACAGCCGATACCGTTTATCTACATGTAAGGGAAGAATTTCCCCACATCAGTCTGGGAACCGTGTACCGAAATCTGAACCTGCTCGCCGATATCGGTGAAGCGGTCAAGATTACAACCCCTGACGGGGGTGATCGATTTGACGGTATCACAACTCCTCATTATCATGTATTATGTACAAAATGTGGACGGCTAATCGACCTGGAGATGGACAATCAGGATTCCTTCAACCTGCTTGCCAGCGAGAATTTTAACGGACAGATTGATTCTCATACCGCTCTTTTTTATGGCATTTGCGAGGACTGCCTGAAAGAAGGAAATCCTAATTAAGCCGGATAGCAGCTTCCGGAAAATACAAAATAGGGCTTGACAAAAAGGAATGACAGCAGTAAAATAATATTAGTAATTATTACTGATATTTAAAACAAAATATATAAAGAAAAGGAGATTATCATTATGAAAAAATTTGTATGTACAGTATGCGGTTATGTTCATGAAGGAGATGCAGCACCGGAAAAATGTCCAGTATGTGGTGTTCCGGCTGAGAAATTCAAAGAGCAGGCTGGCGAGAGAGAATGGGCTGCTGAGCACGTTGTAGGTGTTGCTAAAGGTGTAAGCGAAGACATTCTTGCTGATTTGAGAGCTAACTTTGAAGGAGAGTGCTCAGAGGTTGGTATGTATCTTGCAATGGCTAGAGTTGCTCACAGAGAAGGATATCCGGAAATCGGATTATACTGGGAGAAAGCTGCTTACGAAGAGGCAGAGCATGCTGCTAAATTTGCAGAACTCCTTGGCGAAGTTGTAACAGACAGCACAAAGAAGAACCTTGAGATGAGAGTTGACGCTGAGAACGGTGCTACAGCAGGTAAATTTGACCTTGCAAAACGCGCTAAAGCAGCTAACCTTGACGCTATCCATGACACAGTTCATGAAATGGCAAGAGATGAAGCTCGTCACGGAAAAGCATTCGAAGGTCTGTTAAAGAGATACTTTGGCTAAGCTACAAGCCATGTAAAATGGTGAAAATAACGCCCTACAAGTTTACTTGTAAGGGCGTATATTTTTGCCATTTTATACGGCGACAGCCGTCCACTGAGATGAAGCGCAGCGAAATCGAAGTGGCGCATGGCTTGTAAAGCAACAAAGCGACAGCCGACAGCGAGAAGCAGCGTAGCGGATTCGAGCTGGCTTGGCGTAACATACTCTCCGGCGACAGCCCAACATGAAATAGCCCGTAGGGCTATGAATGGCTCGGCGTAGCTTTCAAAATGGTGAAAATAACGCCCGGCAAGTTTACTTGTTCGGGCGTTTATTATTTTTCTATTATTCGGCGACAGCCGTCCACTGAGATGAAGCGTAGCGGATTCGAAGTGGCACATGGCTTGTAATTTATAATAAAAATTGAATTCCCCTTGATTTTTTGTCATATCTGATGTAATATTCACATATACTTAATATAGTTTTTAAAACTACATGCAAGAGTAACTCGAATCACTTTGGTATTGTAATCAAGGAGGTATTTTCATGAATAATTCAACAAAGATCCGACATATCAAGGATCCCGGCAGCGCCATCACACATTTTATCGGCATGCTGATGGCTATCTTTGCAGCCGTACCGCTTCTAATAAAAGCCGCACATGAGCCTGGAAAGATTTATATCATTTCCATCGCAATTTATGCTGCCAGCCTGATTCTTCTGTATGCGGCCAGCACCAGCTACCATACATTTAACATTTCCGACAAAATGAATACAATTCTGAAGAAAATTGACCATATGATGATCTTTGTGTTGATTGCCGGAAGCTATACGCCAATCTGCCTCCTGGTTCTCGGCGGAAGAACAGGCCTGATTCTTCTGAGTCTCGTATGGGGAATCGCGATCATAGGAATTTTAATAAAAGCGTTTTGGGTATACTGTCCGAAATGGGTTTCCTCGGTTCTTTACATCGGCATGGGATGGACCTGTGTTCTCGCATTTACCCAGATACTCAACTCCATGAGTCCTGCAGCTTTTGGATGGCTGTTGGCAGGCGGTATAATCTACACCATCGGTGGAGTAATATACGCACTTAAGCTTCCGATTTTCAATATGAAGCATAAGAACTTTGGAAGCCACGAAATTTTCCACCTTTTCGTTATGGGCGGAAGTGCCTGCCATTTCATTGTGATGTATGCATTTGTGCTGTAAATATTACACGGTATCTCTAACCCTGATTTATACCGGAATATGCATCTTGATTTAACTGTTTCCGGCATAAATCAGGGCTTCTTTTTTTGCTCTTCCCATATGCTTAATTGCATACTCTCTTTTCATAGCTTCCTGCTTTGTCTCAAATATCTCATAATATACCAGCTCCACCGGCGTTCGGCTTCGCGTATACTTCGCGCCGCGACCGGCATTATGCTCCCGTATTCTCTTCTCTATATCATTTGTCCACCCCGTATACAGGGTGCCATCCGCACATTTTAATATATATGTATAGTTCATCTTTCTCTCCCTTTGCTCATCATTATACCGCATAAAATCATTTAGGGACAGGGTAAATGTCAAATGGGGACACCACAAACGTTAATTGAGGACGTAGCAAAATGCATTTTGCTACGTCCTCAACATCACTCTGCCATGTAATCCATGGGATTGACCGGTCTACCATCCTTTCGCATCTCAAAGTACACATTGCACCCTTCCACGCTGTAATACTTGGTAGGCTGACTCACATATCCGATGACTGAATTTGCTGCCACATAATCACCCACCTGCACCGGCACTTCCTTGAGCTGTCCGTATAACAGCTCATATCCATTTCCCAGATCCACATTGACCGTAGTTCCGGTCTGTGCTGTTACGTCTATGGATTTTACTACTCCTGCCGCACCGCAGATAACCTGATCTCCCTCCGCACCGGAAATGATCAGTGCCGGATTGTATTTGTATTGATCCAATGTTGAGAAATACACGGTCTTATCCATGCTGTAGTTTAGAAGTACGTTGCCATTTACCGGCCACAGCAGCTGACTGTCTTCTGTGAAGTTTAATGCTGTACTCTGACCCGCTGTTCTGCTGATTGAGCTTTCGGATTGTCCCTGGGTGTTCTGAGAATCCGAAGTTCCGGCTTCATCCATATCCTCTGTATCCTGCCCGTCTGCATCTTCTTCATCGTCTTCCTGATCAATGACCAGCTTGTCTGTGTTTGCCTCCTCGGAAGGCTCTTTTGTTTCGTTCTGCGTATTTTCCGCATCCTCTGTCACGTTCTGCTCATCATTCTGGGATTTTTGATACTCCCTGAGCGTATATGTTCCTACCATGGCAACTGCTGCAATAAAGCAGATTGCTATTCCGACAGCGGCACTGCGTCTTCCCTTTGAAGGTTTTTCCTTCTTATTCATATTCATCACCTCTGACCATATTTTTGCCAGAAGCCTGATTCCTTATTCACTGCCTTGCGCATTTTATAACATTTCAAAATTCAAGACTCGTTCGTGGAGCGTATATCAAATGAGATATGATTACTCCAGGACAATGTCCGCTACCTCTTTCATTTCTGTTCCCTCGAAGAAATATGCCAGTATTTCTTCATAGGATTTTCCTTCTTTTGCCATTTCATTTGCCGTGTACTGGCTCATGCCCAGCCCATGACCCACGCCCCGTGTTACAATTCGGAGCTTTCCATCGTATTTCTGCAGGGTAAAACAGCTGGAGGCAAGTCCCTGAGCAGTTCGGAATTCCTCTCCGCTCATCTGTTCCTGCCCTACTCTTACGCCAGTCACATAGCCTGCGGTGTCGGTGGCGGTGATCTCCGCATCCATATCGTCCACTACCGTTGTCTGTATCTGTTCCTTTGCCTCGATGTCCAGCGGACACTCCCGGATTTTCAGATAAGGATAATCTTCGCTTCCCAGGACTTCTTTTCCATCTCTGGTATTTCCATTAGTGAGACGGCAAAATGGTACATTGGCAAGATTTTCCCCATACATAAGAACCTGTCCATCCGTATCTTCCCACGCTTCTTTAAGCTTCCGATAATTCTTACCGTATCCGGGCATTCCCCACTGCTTCTGCATTTCTTCAACAGTCCAGAATTCATCCCCAAACACTGCACTGCTCCCGTTCTCGCGAATTTTCTGATATACAACCGTCCTCACCAGCACAGCCTGGGCCTTCAGTGCCTCTGATTTGTAGGAAACGGGGATCTCCTTTGCCAATTTACCGATACAGTACTCCTCGATGGATATTTCTGATTCCTTTCCATTATGTTCTGCTTTAATCCGGTTGCTGTCTGCAGAAACGGACGACTCTGCTTCCGGTCCATTTAGAAATACTGTTACCACGTAAGGCAATAATATAATTATAATAAGATAACATCCCAGCTGTTTTAATTTCTGACGCATAAAAAGCCCTCCCACACAATACTCAAGTTCGCCTTTTTGAATATTGTATGAGAGGGCTTGTTTCTTTATTCTAATTCTTCTACAGGCTCTTTCACTTCAACCTTAACCGGATCCAGATGCCAGATATCATTTACATATTCCTGGATTGTTCTGTCGGAAGTGAATTTACCACAGCATGCGGTGTTAAGAAGTGCTTTCTTAGCCCATCCTTCTCTGTCGATGTAAGCTGCTTCTACACGCTTCTGTGCCTCTGCATATGCGCGGAAATCCTTCAGAATGAAGTATACGTCTGCACGTCCGTTACCCTGTGGATTCAGAAGAGAGTTATACAGGTCACGATACATCTCTCTGTCGCCATGTGCATAGGTTCCGTCTACCAGCTGGTCTACTACGCGGCGGATTTCCGGATCATTGTTGTAAATGTCTCTCGGATAATATCCTCCGTTCTTTTCATAATTAATAACCTCATCAGAGCTTAATCCAAAGATAAATGCATTCTCGATTCCTACTTCTTCTACGATCTCAACGTTAGCTCCGTCCATGGTTCCCAGTGTCGGTGCACCGTTCAGCATGAACTTCATGTTACCTGTACCGGAAGCCTCCTTGGAAGCTGTGGAAATCTGCTCGCTGACATCTGCTGCCGCAAAGATCATCTCTGCATTGGATACACGGTAATCCTCGATGAATACAACCTTCAGTTTGCCGTTGATACTTCTGTCGTTATTTACCACCTCTGCTACGGAGTTGATCAGCTTAATGATCTCTTTCGCACGGACATAACCTGCACTTGCCTTGGCACCGAAGATAAATGTTCTCGGATAGAAGGACATCTCCGGATGCTCTTTGATCTGGTTGTACAGATACATTACATGTAAAATGTTCAGAAGCTGACGCTTATACTCGTGGAGACGTTTTACCTGTACATCGAAGATAGAACGCGGATCAACCTCTACTCCGTTATGCTTCAGGATGTAGTCTGCAAGTCTTTCTTTATTCTTGTATTTGATTTCCATGAACTCTGTCAGAGCCTTCTGGTCATCTGCCAGCGGTTTTAATTTTGCCATCTGAGACAGATCTGTTACCCATGCATCGGATCCGAGTTTTTCGGTTACCCAGTCTGCAAGAAGCGGATTGCCGTGCAGAAGGAAACGTCTCTGAGTGATACCATTTGTCTTGTTATTGAACTTCTCAGGCATCATTTCATAGAAATCTCTAAGCTCCTGAGCTTTCAGGATCTCTGTATGAAGTCTTGCAACACCATTTACAGAAAATCCTCCGACGATTGCCAGATGAGCCATTCTTACCTGTCCGTTGTACAGGATTGCCATCTTGCGTACCTTTTCCTCGTTGCCCGGATACATTTCACGGATCTTGATCACGAAACGGCGGTCAATCTCCTGAATGATCTGGTATACACGTGGAAGCAGTCTTGAGAACAGGTCGATCGGCCATTTCTCCAGAGCTTCTGCCATGATGGTATGGTTGGTGTATGCACAGGTCTTTGTGGTAATATCCCACGCTTCATCCCATTCCATTCCCTCTTCATCCAGAAGGATACGCATTAATTCACCAACTGCAACGGTCGGATGGGTATCATTCATCTGGAATGTAACCTTCTCCGGCAGCTTGTGAAGATCATCGTGTGTTTTCTTAAATTTAGCAATTGCTGCCTGAATACTTGCAGAAATGAAGAAATACTGCTGTTTCAGACGCAGCTCTTTTCCGGCATAGTGGTTATCATTCGGGTAAAGTACCTCTACGATAGTCTTAGCCAGGTTCTCCTGCTCTACTGCCTTGTGATAATCACCACGGTCAAAGGACTCAAGCTGGAAGTCAGTGATGGCCTTTGCATCCCAGATACGTAAGGTATTTACCACGTGATTGCCATATCCCACGATTGGCATATCATACGGGATTGCCATAACAGACTCATAGTTCTCCTGTACGAAATGAGTCTTGCCTGTGTTTACATCATACTCTACACGGATATTTCCGCCAAAGCGAACTTCCTTCGCATATTCTTCACGACGAAGCTCGAACGGATTACCTTCCTTAAGCCAGTCATCCGGAGTCTCGATCTGATAGCCGTTTTCAATCTTTTGTTTGAACATACCGTATTTATAACGGATACCACAACCATATGCTGCGTAGCCCAGAGTTGCAAGGGAATCCAGGAAACACGCAGCCAGACGGCCAAGACCGCCGTTACCAAGTGCTGCATCCGGTTCCTCATCCTCCAGGACATTTAAATCAATGCCCATCTCATCCAGCGCTTCTTTTACTTCCTTGTACGCTGTCATGTTAATCAGGTTATTACCCAAAGCACGACCCATCAGGAATTCCATGGACATATAATATACTGTCTTCGGATCATCCTTTTTATACTGATTCTGAGTTGCAATCCAGTCATCGATGATTGCTTCTTTCACAGCATAGGACACAGCCTGAAATAACTGCTGCGGTGTCGCTTCATCTACTGTTCTTCTGTAAAGAGATTTTACGTTGTTTTCAACCTCTTTTTTAAATGCCTTCTTGTCAAATCTTGGATTATACATGCGAAATTCTCCCTCTTTTATCGGTTTGTTATCTTTCTACACCAATCGTCACTTTCTCTCCATTGATGCCCCATTCCTTGGTGTATCCTGTCGGCTCTGCCTTTGTCACGGAAACTGCCAGCGTCTCGCTTCCAATCTCTTCTGCGTGATCGGCAAATACTTTCTCTGCCTTCTCACTGCCGGTATAAGTAACGCGAATCTTATCAGTCACTTCAAAGTCTGCTTCCTTACGCATCGTCTGAACTTTACTGATGATCTCACGCACAAATCCTTCTTCCAGAAGCTCTGCTGTCAGATTGGTATCCAGTACAACCGTGATGCCATTATTATTTTCGGATACATAGCCTTCCATCTGTGCAGTATCGATGAGCAGGTCCTCTCTGAGAAGTGAGATCGCCTGGCCATTTACCTCAAGCTTCAGCGTTCCATTCTGATTCAGCTCATCCATTGCAGCATTTCCGTCAAGTCCATCCAGCGCAGCCTTGATTCCACCCAACATTTTACCATATTTTGGTCCGACTGTCTTTAGCTGAGGTTTAAAAGTATAGGATGTAAAATCTCGTACGTCTTGTGTAAATGTTACAGTTTTTACATTTAATTCTTCTTTTACGATATCCTGATAAAATTCCGGAAGTTCGAAATCTGCCTTAACGAACATCTGACCGATCGGCTGTCTGTTCTTGATATTTGCGGTATTTCTGCAGGCACGTCCCATTACAACCAGCTTCAGGACTTCCTCCATGTTAGCTTCCAGCTCTTTATCGATCATCGTCTCATCTGCTACCGGGAAATCGCACAGGTGGATACTCTCCGGTGCATTTTCGTCAATGCTTCTTACCAGATTCTGGTAAATCTCCTCCGTCATGAACGGAATCATCGGAGCGGCAACTTTCGCTACCGTAACCAGAGCAGTGTACAGAGTCATGTATGCATTGATCTTATCCTGCGGCATTCCCTTTGCCCAGAAACGCTCTCTGGAACGTCTTACATACCAGTTACTCATATCATCCACAAACTCCTGCAGAGCTCTTGCTGCTTCCGGAATTCTGTAGTTTTCCAGATGACCGTCCACTTCTTTGATCAGTGTATTCAGCTTGGACAAAAGCCATTTGTCCATAACAGGAAGCTTATCATACTCCAGACTGTATTTTGTAGCGTCAAATTCATCAATATTTGCATAAAGCACGAAGAATGCATAGGTATTCCACAGAGTACCCATGAACTTTCTCTGTCCCTCTACGACTGCTTTTCCATGGAAACGGTTCGGCAGCCACGGAGCACTGTTTACATAGAAGTACCAGCGGATCGCATCTGCGCCATAGGTCTCCAGTGCATCAAACGGATCTACCGCATTTCCTTTGGATTTACTCATCTTCTGTCCGTTCTCATCCTGCACATGGCCCAGTACGATAACGTTCTTGTACGGAGCCTTGTTAAAGATCAGGGTAGAGATAGCCAGCAGGGAATAGAACCATCCACGTGTCTGGTCTACCGCCTCGGAGATAAAATCTGCCGGGAACTGCTGCTCGAACAGGTCTTTATTTTCAAATGGATAATGGTGCTGTGCAAACGGCATGGAACCACTGTCAAACCAGCAGTCAATAACCTCCGGCACACGATGCATCGGCTTTCCGCACTTCGGGCAGCGGATCGTTACTTCATCAATGTACGGACGGTGAAGTTCAATATCATCCGGACAGTTGTCGGACATTTCCTTAAGCTCTGCAATGCTTCCAATAGAATGCTGATGTCCGCATTCACACTCCCAGATATTTAACGGAGTACCCCAGTAGCGGTTACGGCTGATGCCCCAGTCCTGTACATTTTCAAGCCAGTCTCCGAAACGTCCCTTACCGATACTTTCCGGAATCCAGTTAATTGTATTATTATTTGCAATCAGATCGTCTTTTACATCTGTCATCTTGATGAACCAGGACTCACGCGCATAATAGATCAGCGGAGTATCACATCTCCAGCAGTGCGGATAACTATGCTCGAAATTCGGTGCTTCAAATAACAGGTTCCTCTCTTCCAGATCCTTTAATACCAGCGGATCTGCTTTCTTTACGAAAATTCCGGCAAAAGGAGTCGTCTCTCCCATGTTACCCTTCTCGTCTACAAGCTGAACGAACGGCATATCGTATTTGCGTCCAACCTTCGCATCATCCTCACCAAATGCAGGTGCGATATGAACCACACCGGTACCATCGGTCAGAGTTACGTAGGAATCACAGGTCACAAAGAATGCTTTCTTATTCTGCTTTGCCGCACAGTCATATGCACACTGATAAAGCGGCTCATACTCTTTATATTCCAGATCCTTTCCAAGGTATGTCTCCAGAATCTCATATGCCGGTTTGTCTTCCTCTGCAAGCTTGCCAAGAACCGTATCCAACAGTGCAGTTGCCATATAGTAAACAAATCCGTCTGCGCATTTTACCTTCGCATATTCTTCATCCGGATTTACACAGAGACCGATATTGGACGGCAGTGTCCATGGTGTTGTGGTCCATGCAAGGATGTATGCATCCTCATCCTTTACTTTGAATCGTACAATAGCGGAACGCTCTTTTACATCCTTATATCCCTGAGCAACCTCCTGAGCGGACAGCGGCGTACCACAGCGCGGGCAGTAAGGAACAATCTTAAATCCCTTATAAAGAAGACCTTTATCCCAGATCTGCTTCAGAGCCCACCACTCGGACTCAATAAAGTTATTATCATAGGTTACATACGGATTATCCATATCAGCCCAGAAACCAACGGTGTTGGAGAAATCCTCCCACATTCCCTTGTATTTCCATACGCTTTCCTTACATTTGTTGATAAATGGTTCCAGACCGTATTCCTCGATCTGCTCCTTTCCATCCAGTCCCAGAAGCTTTTCCACTTCCAGCTCTACCGGAAGACCATGGGTATCCCATCCTGCTTTTCTCGGAACCATGTATCCCTTCATAGTACGGTATCTCGGGATCATGTCCTTGATTACACGTGTCAGCACGTGTCCGATATGCGGTTTTCCGTTTGCTGTCGGAGGTCCGTCATAAAAGGTATAGGTCTCACCTTCTTTGCGGTTCTCCATACTTTTCTCAAAAATATGATTTTCTTCCCAGAATTTTTCTGTGGCTTTCTCACGATCCACGAACTTAAGATCCGTAGAAACTTTCTTATACATCTTTCAATCCTCCTTTTGCCAGGTGTGGTTTCCTATAGAGTAAAAAAAGCTCCCATCCATATAGGACGAAAGCTATAATTCGTTTATAAACCACCTAACATACTATCATATGCTTTCCATATAACGGCGGACACCGTCGATTCTTAATCAGAATACTGCTCTTTTCAGAAATCGAAACTCTGAAGTGATATTCAGACACACTCTACTCGTACCGGACTCCCACCAACTCCGGCTCGCTGTAACTTTCCTGTCTGTCCTACTGTCTTCGTCAACGTCTTTGTATATTGAAAATCTTACCCCTGCATTATAACTAAAAACCGGTTCATAAGTCAAGGGCTTTCTTTTGACTTTTCTTCTATCTTCTGCGTCTTCTTCTGCGTCGTTTTCGTTTTTTCAGCTGATTGATCCTGAACCAGAGTATCAATATGATAAGAAGGGAAACGATTCCAACCACAATAAGTGGTTTGCGAATATCCTTTTTCCCCTCCGGCTGATTCATTTTATCTGTATCCACCTCACTGAACACGACTTTCCCGGTATCTTCCAGCGAATCACTGACCCTCACCTGCGCGCTGCCTACCGGCATATCCTGATAGGTATAGGACAGAGTTGCCAGATTTTCTCCCTTTTCATCCAGTTCAAGTGTTTTCTCCAGACTGTCGAAATTCACACCCTCCGGCAACAGAACATAGGCCTCCTCCGGGATTTCTTCCACCTCTTCTATAGATTCCTTTTCCACAATGGGAATCTTTTTGAAGCTGCTAAATCCATAGTCCAAAAGCGCTCTGGTATCTGAATACACATGCCCTGCATAAGTCCTGAACACAACGCAGATTAAAGTTCTGTCGCCATTATCTGCAAATGTGATCAGAGTATTGTTCGCCTCTGTCGTATATCCCGTCTTGCCGCCGATTGCATATTCATAATAATCGGAATCTCCGGGTAAAAGCATGTTATGTTTCTGCTGAAATACATGTTCTTCCGTAGTGGCTGATGCCGGAATCACATATTGCTGAGTCTGACAGATTTCAAAAAACTGCGGGTACTGGCAGATCGCTCTTCCAATCAGCGCCATATCTCTGGCACAGGTCAGATGATTCTCCTCATGAACCCCATTTGTATTTACAAAATTCGAATGTTCTCCTCCCAGTTCTCTGCAGGTTGCATTCATCTGCTCCAGAAACCATTCGTAGCTCTGTCCCTGACTTTGGGCTATGGTCTCTCCGATCGCGCAGGCCACCTCATTAGAGGAGGCAAGAAGCATGGCATACATTGCCTGCTCCATGGAAATAACATTCCCTTCCTGCAATCCTATAGACGCATATCCCGAACCAAGACAGTTCATACACTCCGGTGTAATCACAACCTGAGCTGCCATATCGCCGTACTGAAATGCCAGAAGCGCCGTCAGTACTTTCGTAATACTCGCCGGGAATTCCTGCTTATCAATATTCTTAGCATAAAGAATGGCTCCGCTGTCCGCGTCCATCACAATAGCGGAATCTCCGTATGTCCCCGGTCCCTGCGGCCATCCTTTCAATTCATTCGATTGTACCGGAAGATTATAAACAGCTTCCAGCTCCTTCTGGAGCGCTTCCTGGGCTTTTTCTTCTTCTGTTTTTTCTTCCTCCGGTTTTTCCTGTGTCGCTGTTTCTCCTTCAGCCCGAACCTCCATCCGGCTCACCGGTACAGCGGCCATTAAAAATAATACTGCCAGAATTCCTGTCATCACACGAAGACCGAATGGCAAACGGTGTCTCATTCGCTTAGTCCTCCAAAAATTACCTTTCCGTCTTTCACAACGCACTTTAATTCCAGTTCTTTACCCAGCAGAACAATGTCTGCCTTCTTTCCCGGTGTAATAGAACCATACTCATCATAAATACCCAGGCTCTTTGCCGGATTCGCTGTTACACATGCAACTGCCGTTTCCAGTGGAATTCCCATCTCTTTTACCGCCGTTCTCATACAATCCGGCAGTGTAGTTGCTGACCCTGCCAAAGCTCCGTCCGAAACAAGAGTCGCACGGTTGCCCTTCACATCTACATCCAGACCTCCCAGAGTATATCTTCCGTCCGGCATTCCGGTTGCCCGCATAGAATCACTGATAAAAATAATTCTCTCAGCCCCCAGCATTTTAAATGTGGTGCGTACTACCGCCGGATGAATATGTACACCGTCGCAAATAAGCTCTGCCATCACATGTCCGCTGTCAGCCACCGCTCCTATCACACCGGGAGCACGGTGCGTGTAAGCAGGCATTGCATTATAAAGATGCACTGCATGGGATGCCCCCGCATCATAAGCAGCCTTTGCCGTGTCATAATCCGCGTTGGTATGTGCCAGGGATACTGTTACTTCATCCTTCACTTCCTGAATAAATGTCTTTGCATCTCCTTCTTCCGGCGCGATACCAATATATTTCACCAGCCCCTTTGCCGCATTCTGAAATCTGCGAAATACTTCCGCATCACAGGGAATGATATTCTTCTCATCCTGTGCCCCTTTCTTTGCCGCACTGATAAACGGGCCCTCCATATTGACACCCACCAGATCAGCCTGTATCCCACAATCCTTTTCACTCTTTTCAAGACGATATGCTGCCGCTTGCGCCAGTATCCGCTCCAGCTCCGGCACCGGAAGAGTCATCGTCGCAGGTGAGATAGCCGTAACTCCAATAGACGCTTCATATTTTGCAATTTCCTCAAAGGCCTCTCTGGTTCCGTCGCAGAAGTCATATCCTTTACATCCATGAAAATGAATATCAATCATGCCAGGAATTGCATATGCACCTTCTCCGTCAATGACCTCCGAATCCTCCACATTTCCTGACTTCGTTCCATCTATAATGACTTTAGAAACTTTTCCGTTTTCCGTCTCAATCTCTCCGGGCACAAACACACCCTCTTCTGTGTATACCTGTACGTTTATAACACGCATGATATCCTCTCCTCTTACTTCTTATCCTTCTTGATATTCTGAAGCCCAAACCAGATACAGAATGCACACGCAACTCCTATCCCAACATTATCCCACAGTCCGTTGTTTCCCATATCTATCAGTCCAAAACAATCTGTAGCTGACAGAAAACTGGCAATAACTCCTATGACCCCTACTACTATAAATATGATTCCTACTGTCTTATAACTCATATTTTTCCCTCACTTTCTTTTCCTTCGTATTGTTTATCTATTATAGCACAGCTTTTCGCCTCACGCCAGTAGAACCGAAACATCTGATTGTCATCACATTTAAATGCCGGGAATTTTTCGCCCCGGTCAGATAATGATAGCCTGTCAGACACCTGCGTGCTATAATAATCTATGTATTCAAACTGTTTTTTACAATCGAAACGAGGGATTTATATGGAAGAAAATGTTAGAGTCGTTGACCGTGTATTTGATATTATCGAGCAGCTTGCCGCCTCCCATTCACCTATGGGACTGTCAGATATTGCAAAAGCTACCGGCATGAGCAAAAGTACGGTTCACAGACTGCTCTCCTCCATGTGTGCCCGCCATTATGTAGAGAAAAATGCAGACAACACCTACTCCATTGGTTATAAATTAATGGAAACGGTCAGTCTGCACATCAACAATCTGGAGCTTCTGACGGAAGCCAAACCATTTCTGACTGAAATCATGCGCGACTTACATCTGACTGCACATATGGGTATTCTGGATGGATGTGATGTGGTCTATCTTGAAAAACTTGACATTTATCCCAATACCAGGCTCTATACTCAGGTGGGTTTTCGTTCCCCGGCATACTGCTCTTCTATGGGAAAATGTCTCCTTTCCTGTCTGTCCGGCGATGAACTGGATGATGCGCTGTACGGATGTGATTTTAAACGCTATACCCCGAATACTATCACCGATATCCGGGAATTCAAACGTTATTTAAAGGTTGTCCGCCGTCAGGGGTGGGCTATGGACAATGAGGAGTATCAGGCCGGTCACCGCTGCGTAGGGGCTCCTGTGTATGACTACCGGGGCACTCCCGTAGCCGCTATCAGTGCCAGCGGCTCCATTACCCAGCTGTCAGACCAGAATCTGGAATCTGTCATAAAGGAAGTAAAAAAAGCCGCCGAAAGCCTGTCCCGGAAAATGGGATACGTAGGATAAATGGTCACACTTCAAAAAGACGAAGAGGTTTTCAGCCCCTTCGTCTTTTCTGACATTTTTTTGTTTCTTTTTACACTTAAATAATATTTTTCAATACAATAGTTTTTGTTCTTGTAACTTCGTCAAATGTTGACATGACACCCTCTGTTCCGATTCCGGAATATTTGTATCCGCCAAATGGCATCTCAAAGCTTCTGAAGAAACTTGCTCCATTAATAACAGTACCGCCGCACTCCAATGCATTGCAGACTTTCATAGCCGTCTTCATATTCTCTGTAAATACACATCCGCACAATCCAAACTTGGAGCCATTTGCAATCTCAATAGCTTCGTCTACTGTATCAAATGTAATGATCGGAACTACGGGTCCGAATATCTCCATATCGCCTGCCACATCTGCTGTCTTAGGAACATCACCAATTACAGTCGGTGTGATAAATGCTCCATCTCTGGTTCCGCCTAACAGAATCTTACCACCCTGTTCTACGGTCAGATTGATCTGGCGCTCTACTTCGATTGCTGCCTTTTCACTGATCAGGCATCCGATCTGTGTACTTTCATCAGAAGGCATTCCCTGCTTAAGCTGTTTGATTCTGGCAATTGCTTTCTCCGTAAATTCTTCCACACGATTCTTCTGAATCAGGAAACGCTTAGATGCACAGCATACCTGTCCTGTATTATACATACGTCCCCAGATGAGTTCTTCTACTGCAAGATCCACATCTCCGTCTTCCAATACAATAAATGCATCATTTCCTCCAAGCTCCAGAGCGATATGTGCCAGATGATCAGCAGCTGTTTTTGCCGTTTCAATACCGACCTCTGTAGAACCTGTAAGTGTAATAGCATGTACATCCTTATTTGCACACAGCCAGCTTCCGACTTTGGATCCGCGTCCGGTTACAATCTCGATTGCACCCGGTGTGACACCTGCCTCGCCCAGCATTGCAGTCAGTTTGCAAAGAGTCAGCGGATTATCGGTAGATGGTTTCACGATTGCAGCATTTCCTGCAAGAAGTGTAGGTGCCACCTTCTGATCAAAAAGATCACACGGGAAGTTGAATGGAATGACACATGCGATCACGCCGATCGGCTCTCTCTTTGTAATAAGCACATTTTTATCCTGACCTGCCTCCATTCCGGCCGGAATTGTCTCTCCGTAAAGATGTTTTGCTCTCTCTGAAAATGCCTTAAAAGCAATCGGAATATTTCCGATCTCTGCTCTTGCCTCTACAATAGGTTTTCCGGTTTCTGCGGATAATGTCTGAGCCAGATCCTCTTTTCTCTCCTCAACCAGTTCCAGGAACTTATACATAATCTCCACTTTTTCATAAACCGGTACATCTTTCCATATTTTCTGTGCAGCTTTCGCTTTCTCCACTGCAAGGTCTACGTCCTCCTTCGTTGCGGAAGGAATGGTATCTACTACGGCACCAGTTGCCGGATTTATAACATCGATAGTCTGTCCGTCAGAAGCGTCTGTTGCCAGACCATTTATAAACATCTTCATACTGCAAATCTCCTTTCCGTATCCATCCTTATGCTTCAAATGCTGTAAATGAAAGCATCAGTCCACCACAGGTATTCAGTCCATCTGCCTCAAATCCATATTCTCCAAAGGTAAATTCTGCGATAAACGGTACATCTCCCGCCTCTTTCTTAAGCTGTTCTGCAACTTCACCGATCCGCGCATCGATTCCGGCTCTTCTTCCTCCGCAGTGTACCAGATGATATGCTCCTGCCTGTGCCGGCATCTTCTCTTTCAGTTCTGCCAGTGTCTTTCCGGTAGAATCAACGAGCTCATCCACCGTTCCTTCCATACGGATGACAGCTGTCCCCTCTGCCAGATTATTTCCTATATTCATAGTCAGATCATCATTTCCATTCATCGGATGACGGATAGCAACCAGGTCGCCCAGACGATCCTTTACGCCGAGAGGAGATGTGATTGTCTCAGCCAGAAGTGCTCCGCCTTTCACTGCCTCGATATCCATGCCTCTCCACTCTGCATATTTCTGCAGTGCCGGTACTCCATCAATCTCTGCAAGTACACGATTATCGATTACTTTGGTAATAATACCCATGTCTTTCGTCTCACGGTAAGCGCCTGTGAATTTGTTGGTCATTTTCTTGTCTGTGTAGAAGAATGCCACGGCTACACCATCTGCAAATGCACCCTTGTCCGTATATAATTTCCACTTTCCTTCAATACTGTTGTCAGCAGCACTTCCTCCATAAAAAGGAACTCTTCCGATTACCTTCGTAATTCCTTTTACATAGAATTCCTCCAGTCCCGGAGGTGCTACCATATAATAATAATCCGGAGGCGTTGTCTTACCGGCTCTCTCCATGGCAAGCTTAGCTGCCGCCTCACCTGCATCTACCGGGCAATCTGTTCTCTCAACTGCAGCCACACCAACTGCCATATCCGGATCTGATACAGCCATAATGCCGACAAATCCGTCTTCTGAGCTTATATAACCTTCCGGAGTGATAACACCTGTAAATGAGGTATTTCCAATTACCGGAACTCCCGGAA
The DNA here is from genome assembly GCF_050314255.1 of Sporofaciens sp. SGI.106. Classification (NCBI taxonomy): domain Bacteria; kingdom Bacillati; phylum Bacillota; class Clostridia; order Lachnospirales; family Lachnospiraceae; genus Sporofaciens; species Sporofaciens sp. SGI.106. Next base: position 53,485 of record NZ_JBNPMZ010000008.1, on the reverse strand, counting down.
GCTCTTCTGCAATTCCTGCCAGCATTGCATCCAGATCATAATCACAACTTGCATACACATATGCCATACTCACGGAATCCAGGCCTGCTTTAGCCTTTGCAGCTGCTTCTGCTCCCGCAATCTTCGGGTTACCGTTTATACTGGAACCAGTATTTCCTTTCATCATTTTTATTCCTCCTTTTTGTCTAAAACGAACAATTATTTGATTAATTCTAATTATAATTTATTCATTTTCACAAACAATATACCTATCCCATCAAACGGAACGGGCGTTCCACCAGGTGGAACGCCCGTTTACAAACATGCTATATAAAATATTTACTCTTTTTCCCGGTCTGCACGGATCAGATTACGGATTGCCTGCACAGCCACCCGGATAGCCATATCCGTATCATGAACCACCGGATTATCCAGTCCCTCCTTCTCCCTCTCCTGATTGGCCATTACCAGAAAACAGGAACCGGCTCTTACCCGCAGACTACTGGCCACAATATACAGTGCGGCAGATTCCATTTCAGAAGCAAGACACCCCATCCTCTTCCATGCTTCCCACTTGTTGAGCAATTCATAACTGACTGATTTAGTTTCCGGTGAATGCTGTCCGTAAAATGAATCCTTGCTCTGCACCACTCCCACGTGGTAATTCTGCTTCAGCTCTCCCGCCGCGGCCATCAGTGCATTCGTAACTTCCATATTGGCAATCGCAGGAAACTCAATAGGCGCATACTCTCTGCTCGTGCCTTCCATGCGGATCGCCCCGCTGGCAATCACAATATCGCCGCTCAGAACATCCGTCTGCATTCCGCCACAGGTGCCAATACGGATAAAGGTATCCGCTCCCGCCATCACAAGCTCCTCCATGGCAATCGCGGCTGAGGGGCCTCCGATACCGGTCGAGGTCATACTGACCTTCACTCCATCCAGATACCCTGTATAGGTGACGAACTCTCTGTTATCCGCAATCAGTCTGGCATCCTCCAGATATTGTGCGATCTTCGGGCAGCGCTTGGGATCACCCGGTAAAATCACATATCTTCCCACATCTCCCGGTCCCACCTGAATATGATACTGCTTGTCTGAATTTTCTGAATATTTCATCTGCTTCACCCCGCCTTCCTTACTTTTTATTCTATTCCATTTCGGGATTTTTAGCAAATAAAAGCGCTGCGGTTCCTGCTAAATAAAATATTCTATCGTCCTTTCTGCCGTTTTCTTCGTATTTTCATTAAAAATAATAACTGCCTCTCTGTCCTGTACCGGACCCAGGGCATACAGTTCCATCGTTTCTCTGTTGAAACACTTCTCATCTACAATCCGGTTATACCGGAATGGCTGATCTTCTGCCATAGTGATTCCCGACTCTTCGAAAGGCTCTTTCACATAATAGGGATCGAACATCAGGACTTTTCTCCCCTGTATCCCGGTCAACAGCACATAATGAGCGCAGTCGAAATACAGGCGTACTACCACTGCACCTCCCCGGCAAAGTGCATCATTGATCACACTTTCCCTTCCGATCCAGACACTTTCTCCCGAAATATATTTGCTGGAAACCGGCAGTTGACCAATTTTACCAAATCCATTCAGCCAGTTGCTAAGAAACATCATAGCCGCCCTGGATGTCCCACTCTTTCCCATGACACCTTCACAGTTATAACAATCAAGACAATACAGCATAATATTTCGAATGACCACCGGAGAGATCTCCTCCCGCTCAAAAAGAAAACTGATGGCATTCAGCATCGATGTTGGTCCGCAATCGTATTCTGATTGCTGATAATGCAGTGGATTTTTCATAATGATTTCCTGTTCTCTAAATATAATACATATCCTGATCATATTCTTTATTATCTAAATAGCTCTTTCTCAAATCGTCCAGCGTAATATCCGTCAGTATCTGCTGAAGTTCTTCATTTAGCCGGTCAATAACCAGCTTCTGTATACTTACCGCAACCCCGCGTCCATGGATGTCTTCCGGAACTTCCTCTTCCTCGATCTGATAATTTCCATCCAGAGTCTCTATGATCTCCGATACTGTAAGCTTCTTTGGATCCACATTCAAACGGTATCCGCCCTGAGAACCTTTGATCCCTTTTACGATCCCTGCCCTTCTTAATGCCGCAAATACCTGCTCCAGATACTGTGGAGAGATGCCATTTCGTTCTGCTATACTTCCCAGCACCATGTATTCATTTTCCGCATTTGCCGACAAATCAATCAGAGCTCTGAGACCATATCTGCATTTTTTTGAAATCTTCATACCTGCCTCCACATTGAATACTCAAGACTCGCCCCGGCATTCTACTCTGTAAATAATGGTGTGGAATAGTATCTGTCTCCGGTATCCGGAAGCAGTGCTACAATTGTTTTTCCTTCATTTTCCGGACGCTTTGCCAGCTCGATTGCCGCATATAATGCTGCTCCGGAAGATATTCCCACCAGTACTCCTTCTTTCTTCGCAAGAAGCTTGCCGGTTGCAAATGCATCGTCATTTTCCACTTTGATAATCTCATCATAAATCTCTGTATTTAATACATCCGGAACAAATCCTGCACCAATACCCTGAATCTTATGCGGACCGCCTTTTCCTTCGGAAAGAACCGGAGAACTTGCCGGCTCTACTGCCACAACCTTCACATCCGCATTCTGGGATTTCAGATATTCTCCTGTACCGGTCAACGTACCGCCGGTTCCTACACCCGCTACAAAGATATCGACTTTTCCGTCTGTGTCATTCCAGATTTCCGGTCCCGTTGTCGCTTTATGAATGGCCGGGTTAGCCGGATTCACAAACTGTCCGGGGATAAATCCACCCGGAATCTCCTTTGCCAGTTCTTCCGCTTTTGCGATGGCACCCTTCATACCTTTTGCTCCTTCTGTGAGGACCAGCTCTGCTCCGTATGCTTTCAGGATATTTCTTCTCTCGACGCTCATGGTCTCCGGCATGGTAAGAATGATCCGATATCCTTTTACTGCTGCGATGGACGCAAGACCAATTCCGGTGTTTCCTGATGTGGGCTCGATAATAACAGAACCTTCTTTGAGGATTCCCTTCTCCTCTGCATCCTCAATCATCGCTTTTGCAATTCTGTCTTTTACGCTTCCTGCCGGGTTAAAGTACTCAAGCTTCACCAAAACAGTAGCCTTAAGTCCCAACTCCTTCTCCACATTTGCCACCTCTACAAGTGGAGTATTTCCGATCAGTCCAAGTGTTCCTTTATAAATATTAGCCATTGCTTTCTCCTTTCCTACTAAGTAGATATGTTTTATATGTTTATTACGATTATATTCCTGGTTTTCCTACCTGTCAACTAGTTTTTGATCATATTTTTACATTTTTTCCTTTGCCAGATCTGCCAGTGTTATACCATCCACGTATTCATTGATCACACTCCACAGCCCTTCCCAAAAAGAAAGCGTGGTACACTTCTCCTTCCTCGGACATCGATTCGGATGATCCTCAACACACGGAATCGGAGCAAGGCTTCCCTCTGCCGTGCGCAGAATCTCACCTGCAGTATACTCCTCCGGTGTCCGCGCAAGCATATAGCCTCCGTTATTCCCCCGGTAGCTTTTCACATAGCCCGCTCTCGTGAGAAGGGGCATGATCTGCTCCATGTATTTCAGCGTAATCCCCTGTCTCTCGGCAATATCCTTCAATCGTATATATTCTCCGTTATCATGAATGGCCAGATCTGCCATAATGCGCAGCGCGTATCTTCCCTTTGTAGAAATCTTCATATTCTCACCTCTTAATTCTTATCGATTTACTATGAAATACTAATTTCATTATACAGAATCCCCTTCTTTTCGTAAAGTAATAAAAATACCCCCGGCATTGCCAGAGGTATTTTTCATGCGTACGTTTATTTCTCATACAGGAACTTTTCCGGCAAGGTCACATGAAAATCTTTTGCCAGGTCGCGGAAATCCTGTGGTTCAATAGTCTGCCGCTTTTTCGGGCTCATGGATAGTACTTTCACCAGTATCTCTGCCGCTTTTTCTACTGTGTGCATCAGACCGAAGGTCAGATCAAAATCCTCTCCGGAGCAGAACATGCCATGGTGTGCCCAGATAGCTACATCATATTCTTTCATTAATTTGCTGGTCTCCACTGCGATGTCGCGTCCGCCCGGAACCATCCAGCCTACTACTCCGATTCCGTTCGGAAACACTACCGGACATTCTGTTGCCATTTCCCAGAGTTCCCGCGTAAAGATCTCATTCTTAAGAGGAAGCACAAAGGTAAGTGCGATTACATTGGCCGGATGAGCATGGTAAATCACTCTGTGTTTTCCGCCGGACACTTCTTTCTTTACTTCGTGATTCATCAAGTGACTCGGAAGCTCGCTGGTCGGTCTTCCGCCATTCACCAGCCCCCAGCGAATACGATATTTCTCACCGGCTTCATCCAGTTCAATGATGCAGATGCTGTCCTCCGGATCCAGGATGGCATTGCGGAAATATTTTCCGCTTCCGGTTACCATGAAATACTCGCCTGCAAGCTTTGGAACACCGGTTCCGATTTCCTTCCATTCTCCATCCTCTGACAGGAATTCCTTCACTTCCTCTACTTCCTCCGGTTTCATACGATAGGAGAGATTTCCTCCGTTTCTCTCATGCCATCCCTGTTCCCATCCATCGTTACACATACGGATAAAACCCTGAACAAATTTTACATCTAATATACTCATATCTCTTTCCTTCCTTTCCGCTTCACTATCCACGTTTTACAAGAACTTCTTCTTCGTATTTCTTTACTTCATCATACCATGTCTCACGTACCGGCACCTGACTGCTCTCGCAGAAGTAATCCCACACATCGCCAAATGGGCAGGTCTTTATCTCTTCCTGAAGCATGAGAACTTCGGTAAGTTTTCCCTCTTCCTGAAGATTTGCCAGCTTCTCATTCGGGCACAGCAATGCATACAGAAGTGCTTTCTGGAAATTGCGCATTCCGATAGTCCATGCAGCGATACGATTGATACTTGCATCGAAGAAATCCAATCCGACTTTTACACGGTCAAGTGCATTATTTCTTACAATTTCCTTTGCAATCTCTCTCGTCTCATCATCAAAGAGTACTACATGGTCTGAATCCCAGCGGACCGGACGGGTAACGTGAAGCGCAATCTGATCAAAGAATAACAGCATAGAAGAAATCTTGTCAGAAACTACTTCTGTCGGATGGTAATGTCCGTTGTCCATCAATGGAAGAATTCCCCGGGATGCCGCATAATTAACCGTAAACTCTGAAGAACCTACTGTGTAGGATTCCATTCCGATTCCAAATACTTTAGACTCCAGGCATACCAGTACCTTTTCTTTATCATAAGGAATGCTCAAAATCCTGTCCAGTGAATCTTTAAACCGCGCACGCGGTGCCATTCTGTCCGCCGGAATGTCTTTATATCCATCCGGAATCCAGATATTCATTACACAGGGCTGTCCCAGCTCTTCTGCAAAATACTGGGAAATGCGGATGCATGCCTGGCAGTGGCGGATCCAAAAATCCCGCACCTCCTGATCCGGATGAGATAAGCTCAGGTTATTCTTTACCATATCATGAGAAAAGATGGTCGGATTGAAATCCAGCCCCAGTCCTCTTTCCTTTGCAAATTCTACCCATTTTGCAAAATGCTTTGGCTCCAGTGCATCTCTGTCTACAAATTCACCCTTTTCAAAAATTGCATAATTTGCGTGGAGATTGATCTTGTGTTTTCCCGGCACCAGGCTTAAAACCTTATCAATATCCGCCATCAGCTCTTCCGGTGTTCTTGCTTTTCCCGGATAATTTCCCGTCGTCTGAATACCTCCGGTAAGCGGACCCTCGTGGTCAAATCCCGTTACATCATCTCCCTGCCAGCAATGCATGGAAATGGAATAATTTCTTAAAGTCTCTACTGCTTTCTCTGCATCAACGCCCATCCCGGCATACCGCTTCTTTGCATCCTCAAAACGCTCTGTGATCGTCATTTTCTTCTCCTCCATTAAAATACTAATTCTCTGCTGTATATGTCTGAATATCAAAGGACTCATATACACATTTTCTTGCTTCTGCAAGACTGTTGAATATACCTCCCCTTATCATCTGTGCCATCAGGTTACCGATTGCTGTCGCCTCACCGGGTCCTGCATAAACCGTCTTACCGGTCGCTTCCGCCGTTAAACGATTCAGGTATCCGGCATTAGAACCGCCGCCGATTACATGGATGCTTCCATAGGACTGCTCCCGAATGCGTTCAATCTCCCGGATCGTCTCGCCATAGCACTTTGCAAGGCTCTGATAAACAACCGCTGACAGCTCTCCCGGGGTCTCCGGAACCTGCTGCCGGCTTTCCCGACAATAGTCCTGAATTGCCTGAATCATACTCTCCGGTGCCATGAAACGGTTGTCATTTACATCGACTCTGGATGGGAAATCCCTGCAGGCTTCTGCCATCTCACACAACTGCGCAAAGGAATATCTGTCCTCCAGCTCATGCCGTACTGACTGGATCATCCAAAGTCCCATAATATTCTTCAAATAACGGAAACGATGTTCATATCCGCCTTCGTTTGTGAGATTTGCCTGTCTGCTCACCTCGTCACACCGGGCCTCCTTCTGTTCTGTTCCCATAAGAGACCATGTCCCGGAGCTGATATAAATTGCATCTTCCCCGGAAGCCGGCATCGCCATAACCGCTGATGCAGTGTCATGACTTGCACAGAGCACCACCTTACAGTTGAATCCCACTTTCTGCTGTATCTCTTCTGTCAGTTCTCCCACTTCCGTTCCCGGCATCTGAAGCGGCAGGAATACCTCCTCCGGATAGCCCAGCATGCGGATCAGCTCCATATCCCACTGACCGGTCTTCGGATTTACAAGCTGAGTGGAGGTTCCGTTCGTATATTCTGACATTTTATTTCCCGTAAGCCTGAATTGAAAATAATCCGGAAGCATCAGAAACGTTTTCGTTTCTCCCAGTACCTCAGGTGTTTCTGCCTTCACTGCCATCAGCTGATAAATTGTATTGAAATTCTGCTTCTGAATTCCGGTTCTGTAATACAGTTCCTTCTCCGGTATGATCTCATACACGGATTTATCTGTTTTCATAGTTCTCTTGTCCCGATATCCATAGGTCTCCCCTGTGATCCTGTCATCTTTATCCAAAAGCACATAGTCCACTGCCCAGGTATCGATAGACATACTGACCGGAATCTTTCCAATCTCACGACAACGCTTCATACCATTCAAAATCTCGTCAAAAAGCTTCTCTGTATCCCACAGCAGTTTTCCGTCTTTATTTGTCATGCCGTTTTCAAACCGGTAGATTTCCTCCAGCACAAGCCGTCCGTCTTCTTTCATCCCCAGCATATGACGTCCGCTGGAAGCCCCGATATCCACCGCCAGATAATATTCTGCCATATGAATTTCCTCCTTTTTTGATGACTGTTCTTTCCTTTGATATTCTAATACTAACATCCTCACATGAGAAAATTAAGGACTTTCTCCGATAATAAATGGGACCTTATTTGCAATCTATGATATAATGATTCAAAAGGTACAAAACACAGAAACGGGAGGATACCATGAGACCGGAGCTATTATCACATCTATGGCCTATTACTGCCGAGGAACAGACCATCCTCTCAGGCCATACAGATATTGAAAAATCATTATATACTTCGCGGAAAGATTTTGTAATCGACAGCCGCAAACTTCTGGAAAAGGGACGTCTTATTGAAATACGTCCGCATACCAGATTTGCACATTTTCCAAAGCACCGTCACAATTATATTGAGATGGTGTATATGTGCAGCGGAACCACCACCCATATCATTAACGACAGTGATCGTATTGTATTAGAGGAAGGAGATCTTCTCTTCCTGAATCAGAACGTAACCCAGGAAATTTTACCGGCAGGACAGAATGACATCGCCGTCAATTTTATCATATTGTCCGAGTTTTTTGACCGCTCCGTCTCCATGCTCGACAAAGGGGATATTCTGTATGATTTCCTGATCTCCTCCCTGTCCGGCGACATTTCCCGGTCAGGTTATCTGCATTTCCAGGCCAGAGATATTCTGCCGGTTCAGAACCTTCTGGAAAACATGATCTGGACGCTGATACACAAACGTTCCCAGACCAACGCTATTAATCAGGCCACCATGGGACTCCTGCTTATGAATCTGTCCTCCTTTGCGGAATCTCTGAACCAGAATGATCCTAACCAGTATGAGCAAAATCTTGTATTTTCCGTCCTGAAATATATCGATTCCCATTATAAGGACGGCTCTCTGGAACAGATATGCGCAGAAATAAAGCAGCCCACATACTATGTGAGCCGCTTATTGAAAAAATATACCGGTCAGCATTTCAAAGCACTTCTCCAACAGAAAAAGCTTCAGCAGGCTGCCACCCTTCTGTGCCGTACTCCGCTCTCGACAGAGGCTGTTATGGAAGCGGTAGGGTATGAAAACAGCAGCTATTTTCACCGAAAATTCCGGGAGAAATATGGATGTTCACCAAAGGAATACCGTTCTTAATGCATACTATTGATATCTAGCGGAGAATCTTATTCAGCCATGTAAGAGCCAGATCCGGCCACTGCATAGCGGATGCATCCTTATGCTGTTCTTCCTGCTTCGAAGGGTCTGTCGTCGCTTCCGTCCATTTAACTGCAAAATCCGGAAGGCTCTCTGCCTTCGCAGAAGATACGAACATCTTCGGCACCATATCCGGATTCTGCCCGTAGAGTGTCTTCAATGTCTGCCACTGCTGCATCATCGTATATATGCTGTCTTCTCCAATATTGTTCGTTGCCCAGTCTTCATTTGCAAGGCTCATTCCATGTCTTCCTTCCATAAACAAATGAAGTTCGCACAGAACTCCTGCCTCCCGGCAGGCCTTTGTATACATGATACTGTTTTCTACAGGAACCGTTGCATCCGTCATGGTCTGCCACAGAAAAGCCGGAGGTGTATCCTCTGTCACCTGCTTTTCCAGACTTGCCCATATAAGCTTCTCTTTTGATGCATCCTCGCCCAGAAGCAGATCAAAACTGCCGCGATGTGCTTTTTCCCCGCTCGTGATTACCGGATAACACAAAAGCACCGCATCCGGACGATTGGAAATCTCAGCATACGGCTCATTCGCAAGCTCTACATCCTGATAATGAACTGCAAGACTTCCGGTCAAATGGGCTCCTGCCGAGAATCCACAACAGACAATCTGGTCACACTTTACATGCAGGCTTTCCGCATGATAACGAATATAGCGCACAGCCCTGGAAATATCCCGAAGCGGCTGCTTCCCTAATGGCTTCAATTGAAACATATTGATTGTATAAGTCAACACAAAAGCCTGATATCCCGCCTCGTAGAATCGCTTTGCCACAATTTCTCCCTCCGTTGGACTTACGAAGGCATAGCCGCCTCCCGGAACCACAACCATCGCCGGACGCACCGTCTCATCCTCATGGAGATAGGTTGTAATGTTTGGAAGAAATTCTCCCGCATACGGATAACGGTATTCTTCTTTTTTCCATAAATTGATTGTCTGCTTTTTCATCCTGTTACTCCTTTATTTTCAATTTTGTTTCCAACCATTATCCAATAAGCACCTGTTTCCCCCGAAATGCAAATCCATAACTTCTGATTCGTTCTTTGGGAATTCCACGCTCCGACAGTTTTTCCGCATACTTCATCTTCTCAATCTGCTCAAGCGCTGCCTGAACGGTATCTTCCAGACTATTTTCTCTCCGGGCATTAAACACTTTAAACTCCAGAATAATAGCGTCATCTTCCTGCGGATGTCTTGGTTCCAGCATTATATCATATCTGCCAAACCCACTTTCACCATTAGACGTGATTATATACCTGCTCTGCAAATCTACAATCATTCCCAGCACAAATCCATGGTAAAATCTCTCAGGCTCCGCACCGGACGGATGATTACCCGTATCAAAATAACTGAATGTCTTCAGAGCCACGCGATTCATATACTCATTCATGGCATCCAGGTCATCTAACAGCATCGCCCTGACAAAATCATTATAATCCGCCTGTGCATCCCGGAACCATCCTCGTACCATCGAGTAAAACATGCGCTTCACCTCATAATTGGTAAGTGCCAGCTCGTACTCCGGCGCTTCCCCATATTCCATCAGTTCTTCCTTCTCACAATTCAATACTTTCAGATAGCCGCTTGCCAGAAGAAGACTCCAGATTGCAGACTCATCGTTATCGAGCTGACTGTATACAATCTGTTCATCAATGGGTGAGTAAATACTTTCGCCCTGAATCAAGGCTTCAAATCTTTCTTTCAATCTTCGGTTTCCCTCACGGAGAAGTTTACCCACCAGGCTATTAGAACTGGTATTGGCCCAATAAGTTGTTATTTTTCCAGTATCTAAAAGATTTAGAATAGACCATGGATTGTAAATATCTTTATGCGTTCCAAAAATGAAACCATCATACCAGAATTTTACAATCTCTTTTTTGTCAGATAATCCTCTTTCTTCCAAAGCATCAAATACTTCTTTTTCTGTAAATCCAAAGGCTTCTGCATATTCATCTGAAGTTGTAGTAACAACCTTCAAATTGTTCAAATCCGAAAAGATGGATTCCTTACTGACTCTTGTTATCCCCGTCATAAGTGCTCGTTCAAGCCACGGATTCGTCTTGAAGGCAGCGTTAAACATACTTCTTGTAAATCTGACCAGTTCATCCCAGTATCCGTCCACATATGCTTCCTGCATCGGAGTATCGTATTCATCTAAAAGGATAATAACCCTTTTTCCATAATGCAAATACAGGAACTTAGATAAATAGTGAAGTGCCATCGCAGCATCTACATCATCCATATGAACACTGATCCGCTTGAAAATCTCTTTATCCCCAGCTTCAAGTGCAGGACTTTCCAATAAGAAGGATCGGTCTGTATATAAATCTGTCAGCAACTGACAGATTTTCTTCCTCACGTTCTGATAGCCCCTCTCCTTCACGTTAGCAAAAGACAAACTGATCACAGGATATGTGCCTTGCAGCTCCCTGTATTTTTCTTCCTGCCATATAGATAACCCTTCAAACAGATCCTCTCTGTCCGTATACTCTAAAGAAAAGAACTCTTCCAGCATACTCATATTCAGTGTCTTTCCAAATCGCCGCGGACGGGTAATAAGGGTTACATCATCTCCACTTTCCCACCATTCTTTGATAAATGATGTTTTATCTATATAAAAATAGTTATTATCTCTGATTTTATCGAAGCTCTGTATACCAATCGCTACCGTACTCGCCATAATAACCTCCATAAAACAATTCTCTAATTTACATGCTTTTTCAGTTCATTCAATCGTAATCGGAACATCTCTGCTTCTTTTTTCATATTTCCGAATTTACTCATATCCATCTCACGAATTTGCCTTAACCCAATATGTTTGACAGCCTCTATCGCCGCCTCTCTTTGTGTTAAATGCTCCAGCAAAACAGTCTGGCAATTTGCCCCATCCAAACTATCATATGACAAAAAGCACTGATTAAAATCCATCAGCGGATACAGGGAAATATACTGATTATTTCTGTTATTAATCAGAAATCCCCAGTTTTCCGGATGCCTGTCCGTGTTCCCGGTTAAATAGTCAAGAATATTCATTCCATAATACGTAATCGGGTCGATTTCTTTACAGACATTTAACGTATCCAGATCATGATTACAGGCATAAACATCAAACGCCATCCTTTAACTATTATCCATAGAATAGAACAATTCTATTGAATCACCGATTCAATCTTACATTTATGCTCTTTTGTCTTCTTATCATAACTGATTCCACTTTAATTCTACCAAAAGTGCCGGTTTATCCAAAAACTGCTTTCTCGGCAAAAAAACAATATCTGCCCTTCCCTTTCCGGTCGGCATTTCTTTTACAACCGTATAATAATTTCTCGCAGCATATAGCGCAAGGGATATCGTATAGCTCAGTGCATTTTCATCATTATATTGAAAATAAGATGTCTCTAAATGGGATTGCTCTATTGCTCTTTCTACAAATTTTTCGTTTTTATTCCATATGGCTTGAAGAGTATCCCGGGATAATTCCAGCGCTTTCGTGACCTCGCCCCAATCTGAATTGCGTACTGCACTTACAAATTCATTCAATATCTCATTATTCGGTATAAATGCCTCCTGGTACTTTGAATCATATCCCAGATATCCAAGATGAATCAAAAGAGTAATAACATCATCACGCGACGCAAATGAGGTCAGGTCGTTGTTAAAACTTCCGATATCTATGCCAACCGTTTCCCCCTGTATCATACGAATAATCTGATCTTTCAAACCATCATAATTTAAATCAATATAGATTTTCAGTGCCTCATATGTTTCTGTCTGATTCCAGTAATTGCCAAACTCTCCTGACAACACGCTGAATACCACGGATTGTGGATTATAAACTGCCCCAACATTCCGCAAGTTCACCGGCATCTGTCATAGAAAATTCCCTGAACATGTTTAAGGCAGAATGTGTTCCGTATTTTTTTATAGGCAGGATTCCTGTCATATATACAAGATGAATATATCCTCTGTCTTTGAGAAAATCCAGGTAATGTTTCTGTCCTGACAGATCATCCTTACATTCTCTCAGAACACAGTCCCACTCATCAATCAGAATAATAAAATTCCGTCCTGTTTCTACATAAATCTCCGAATTTCTGGCTTCACTGAATTTATCATTAGTCGGGTTTAAATAAATCCCCATTCAGCCTCCTCCCCAAAATACTTTCACTGATACATTTAGTATAGAGATTTTCTGTTAAAAAAACAAGTTTCTCTCTACTTCATTTTCTCTCTACTTCTGTCTGCGTTCCTGGATCTCGTCCTGTTTTCTTCCGATATCCTTCTCCACATTCAGGAAAAAGAGTAATAAAATCAAAATAATCCCGGTAAATACTTCCAGTCCTACAAACCCAAAGGTGATTACATTCTGTACTGCCTGTGACTGTACAGCAGCTACTGTTTCACCATTTACAATCTCCGGTGCCACATAGCCTACCTTTGCCAGAAATCCATTGAAGATTCCCTGACAGATTCCCACCATTGCTACTGCTATGATATTGTATACAGACATGGCAATTCCATCGCTTCTGAAACCGGTCTTCCATTCCAGATGATCCAGTACATCTGCAAATAATGCCATAAATACATATGCACATGGCAGTCCGCCAATATTTTTGACAAACTGCCCAATTAACATAATTGTCATGCTCTTAGGGAACAGCCAGCAGATAAATCCTCCAATCGCATACAGGATAAACCCTGCCATTGTCAGATTCCGCTTTCCAAATTTCTTTGCCAGCGGCCAAACTGCGAAAATACCTATTCCCATAGGAATTCCTCCAATGACAGAGAGCATCGTCTGCGTTATACCATCATTGTATGTGCCAAGAACATAATTACAAAAATATACAAGACTCATATTCTTAATTGAAGAGCCAAACGTAAAAACCAGAAAATATACATATATAATCAACATGTATTTATCCGTAAAGATTGCCTTCAACTGCTTTGAAAAAGGAACAGACTCTACTGCTTCATCCTGCGTTTCTTCCGTTACACGCTCTTTTGTGAAATAATATTCCATCAATGTCAATGGCAGTACGAGGATAGAAAGTACAGACATTAATGTAATCCATTTTCCCTGGTCAATTCCAAGCTTTGGCATAATGACCATTGGAAATACAAGAGCCACCAGAATTCCACTCATCATAATCGTTGCAATCTAATTAAAAACGGACAAACTTCCTCTCTGCACAGTATCTCTGGTAGAGAGCGGCACCATCAGATTATGGCTCATGTTAAAAATCGTATAAGCAAAAGAATAGTAGAGATTATAGGACACCATGACCCATATAATCTTTACCGTCTCGGAACCATTCGGCACAGTAAATAAGAGAATACCGGAAACAGCAAGCATTGGAGCTGAAAGAAGCAGCCACGGTCTTGCCTTTCCCTGTGCCGTATGGGTTCTGTCAATCACATATCCCATTACCACATTTGTAATCGAATCAATGACCTTTGATATAATCGGGAACACAACAAGAAATGCCCCGCCCCATACAGATGTCAGCTTCAATACATCGGTATAGTACACATTCAGATATGTTGCCAGTACTGCATTCAAAAGCAGTGCTCCTGCCGGTCCCAATAGATATCCCAGCCATTTTTCCGTTTTTTTCACATTCGCCCCCGTTATCCGACTGTGGAAAATCGGCTGATCAAGTTTTTTTCTTTTTTCCATCTTACGCTTTCCTCCTGTATGTTCCCGCGCCCACATTCTCTTCTTCCATTCCCGGCAGACAAATAGTTGCCGTGCAGTTTGCCGGTATAACAATTTCAAATACTGTTTCCCCGTTTTCTATTTTCCATCCGCTCTTAACTTTTCCAAATATACTGTCGTATTCAGCATTTGCAAAGGTAAAATGTCCGCCCGGTCTCGGCTCAATGCGAAAGTGATTCTCTCCATCTATCCGGATTCCACACATGGTCTTAAAAAGCCACTCACAGACCGCTCCCTTTGAATAATGGTTCAGGGATGCGATTCCTCCCTGAGCTTCGATTCCTTCCCAGGACTCCCAGATGGTAGTTGCACCATTCTTCGGCATGAACAGCCAGCTCGGCATTTCTTCATTTTCCAGAAGCCGGTATGCACTGTCCAGATCGTAGGCTGCCAGAACATCCAGAATCAACGACGTTGATAAGAATCCGGTGCCCAATCTCCATCCATAGTTTTCCAGAGCTTTTATAAGACGCTTTCTTGCAAATTCTGTCTGCTTTTCATTCAGCAGGTCAAACGCCAGAGGACGGACAAGCTGTGCCTGCCGGTCGGTGTCCATACTGAATTCTTTTGTCTCCACAAGTTCCTGATAAGCTTTCTTACATCCTTCGCTGTAAATACGGAACTGTGCTTCATCCTCCATTTTTCCAAGTTCACCGGCAATATCCGCCATAATGCCAAGAACATAGGCCGTGTACGCGGTAGATACTTCCGGATGCGGAGCCGCACAATCCTTCCAGTCCATCTTATGAACCTCTTCCGGTTCTGCCCACTCCCCATAACTCTGGCCGCAGTTTACCAAATATTTCTTTGCCTCACCCGACAGACCTTTTACCCGTTTTGCAAGAGGACCGCCCCATTTTCCACATCGTCTCATCATAAAATGAGCATATTTTTTCATACAGTCATAATATTCTTCCAATATCTGTCTGTCCCCATTGAGCTTCCAGAACCGGTATGGAATCAGAATTCCCACATCTGACCAGCCCACACTTCCGTTCATGGCATCCATATAAAAATCTACACCACCCGAAGGTGCAATCTGTGGAAGCTTTCCATCCTTTTTCTGCCAGTCGTAAACGTCATTTAAATATTTCTTTGTAAACGCTGCATAATCAAAAAGGTAGGATGCTGTCTCAAAGAAAATCTGGGCATCACCCGTCCATCCATGACGTTCTCTGGTAGGACAGTCCGTAGGAATGTCCAGGCTGTTGCTTCTGGTAGACCATGCGGTGATGTCAACCAACTTATTAAGAAGAGGGTTGGAGCTCTCAAAAAATCCTGTCTGTTCAATATCTGAGTACACCGCAATTGCTGTGATATTTTCCGGTTCGATTTCTACATCTGTATCTACTTCCGCATATCGGAAACCAAATACCGCAAAAGTCGTCTTATAATGATTGTCCCCTTCCTTACAGATATATTCTATCTGCTGGAGCGGTGTTGCATAATCCTTTCTGGTGCACTGGATATTCTTCAGTGTCAGATTTCCATCCTGATCCAGAAGCTCTCCGCAGCGGATATTGATTTTCTGTCCTTTTTTTGCAGTAACATGAAATTCCAGATATCCGGCCATATTCTGTCCGAAATCAAACAGTTTCTTCCCATTCGGTGCTATGTTCATCTCCGGTACAAACCGTTCTCTCTCTACCACCGGGACATTATTGGAAGCCGTCGGAACCACCGGATGATCAGTCATCTTCGAAATCTGACCATAGGAAGGTCTTCGCCATGCCTCGATAATCTCACCATCCTTATTATCCGCAAAGCGGATCGGGCCGTCGTTTGACCATTGCCATCTTCTGTCTGTCGCTATAATTTTTCTGGTTCCATCCTCGAAAAACAGTTCCAGCTGTGCCAGAAGTTTTGTCTCCGTACCATACTGATTCTTAAGTCCCCACGCACCGGTGCTTCCCCGGTACCATCCGTCGGCGATCTGAACACTGAGTTCATGCTCTCCCTCGGACAGCATATCCGTCACATCATAAGTCTGATATTGCACTCTTTTTCTATAATCCGTATGTCCCGGTGCAAGACAGAAATCGCCAATCTTTACCCCATCAAGCCTTGCCTCATACAGACCGCATGCAGTAATATACAATCTTGCACGCACAACTTTTTTATTGATTTCCAATTCCCTCAGGAAACAATCCACCGGATATCGATCCTTTTTGTTAACTTTATAATTTCCTGTGATCCATTTTGCTTTCCAATTTCCAGGTGATAAAAGCCCCATTTCAAACACAGCTTCCTCTGACCAGTCTCCGGGTTCATCCTGTTCATCCCAGATGCGGATCTTCCATTTTACCCGCATACGGCTTTTCAGTTTTTCTCCGTTGTATTCCATTCGCATGGCACTCCCCGGAATTTTACCGGAGTCCCACAACGTATGATTTTCCTCATCCGTACAGAGAATCTGACAGGCAGTCTGTGAAATTCCACCTTCACATTTCCACATAAGATACGGATTTTTGATATCGATTCCCATAGGATTTTTCAGATATTCTGTTCTTAAGTCTATTGCATACATTTTTCTTTATCTCCCTTCTGACCTTCATTTCATTCTGTTTCCGAATAAAATCAGGACTTTTTCAGCATTGCTGCGATTCCCTTCAGATAGTGTCCGTTTGCCATATGAAGCAGTCCATTTGCTATAGAATCATTCATGGCTCCTCCGCTGTTAATTACTACTCCTCGAAGCGGGCAGTCTACCGCACAGATCAGGGTCATGCGATAGGAAGGATTCGACATATCTTTTTTTCCTCCATAGCTTTTTGCAACAATATTCTCCGTCACTTTATATTGAATTCTCATAATGAGCGAACTGTTTTTCATTTCCAGACAGGTATTATCCAGTGTAAATTCCCCCTTCTTAGGCTTTGATACAACCGGAACCGGGTGTCCCATCATTTTCTCCCATTCCTCCCGCTTCGGAAGTCCGGTCAGATGCTCATACCAGCTTCCCTTCTGCCATTCAGGTGGATCTGCCTTCACTCCGTCCACTTCTATCTCTTCCGTAAGCCGGATATCGCGGCTGGAAGCACCGATCATCACAGTATAGCTGCCCTTTGGAACGATCCATCCGTGATTCCAGATGGCAAAGCTTCTCTCGTTCAGTTCAAACTGTACGGTCTTCGTCTCTCCCGGAACCAGTTCTACACGCACAAATCCCTTTAACTCTTTTTCCGGCCGGAAAATTCCATCCTTCGGAGGTGCTATATAGAGCTGTGCCACCTCAGCACCTGCCACACTTCCTGTATTGGTAATATTGACAGAAACTCTGTTGTCCTGAATTTTCATATCGCTGTAATCAAAACTTGTATAGGACAAGCCATACCCGAATGGATAGCGCACATTTTTACCCGCTTTATCGTAATACCGATATCCCACATAGATACCTTCCCGGTATTCCACATTTCTTTTTCCAAATGTTCTCTTTGAAACCACGTCATCATAAGAGACCGGCCAGGTCTCCGTAAGCTTTCCGGACGGAACTGCCTTTCCGGTCAGAAGATTGTATGCCGCTTCTCCCCCTGCCTGTCCGGGAAGTCCCATGTAGAGGATTGCCTTCACTTTATCTTCCCACGGAATTTCCATTGCACTTCCTCCGAGGAGAACAACCACCGTATTCTC
Source organism: Sporofaciens sp. SGI.106 (assembly GCF_050314255.1). NCBI lineage: Bacteria > Bacillati > Bacillota > Clostridia > Lachnospirales > Lachnospiraceae > Sporofaciens > Sporofaciens sp. SGI.106. Next base: position 35,531 of record NZ_JBNPMZ010000008.1, on the reverse strand, counting down.
ATTTGCAGTTGCCACTGCTTCAATCATCCGGTTATGACCATCCGGCAGTCTCATGTGCTTCCGGTCAAATGCTTCCGACTCATATATCTCCGGAAGCCCGGCTACTACCACCGCGATTTTGTGCGCTGCCGCCTCTTGGGCTGCTTCTTTCAGCGCTTCCTCCGTCACATTTCCTTCCTCGTCACAACACGGCAGGTAAGGTACCCCTGTAAAAACATCTGTAAGATTCACCAGTTTCGTAGGATTAATATGACTGCTTCCGGTTCCCTGATAGCGCATATTCTCTGCCATATGGCCGATCAGAATCACATCCGGAGTCGTAAGAGGCAGAATATTTTCTTCATTTTTTAATAATACCGCACCCTCTTCCGCAATCTTTTCTGCCAGCTGATGATGGGCATCCATATCCGCCGGTCCGACTTTCCCTGCCTTCAGTGCCTTCTGGCTTTTTTCTACCTGCTTCAGAATACGCTCTACACACGTATCAATCACTTTTTCATCCAGCGTTCCATTCTTTACCGCCTCCCGTGCAGCCCGGTTCATAAACTTAGAACCTCCAGGCATACACAGTTCACATCCCGCTTTCAGCCCTTCAATCCGGTCATTTAACGCTCCCCAATCTGTAACTACCATTCCATCGAATCCCCATTCAGTCCGAAGAATATCGGTAAGCAATTCTTTGCTGTCACTGCAGTGTACCCCGTTAATTTTGTTATAAGCACACATGACAGTATCCGTTTTTCCTTCCTTTACCGCAATTTCAAATGCCGTCAGATAAATCTCCCGAAGTGTCCTCTCATCCAACTGACTGTCACCATTCTGTCTCTTATGCTCCTGACTGTTCACTGCAAAATGCTTCAGGCTTGAAGATGCTCCTGTACTCTGCTGCCCCCGGATAAAAGCGGCTGCCATCTTTCCCGCCATATAAGGATCCTCGGATATGTATTCGAAATTTCTGCCGCAAAGAGGATTTCTCTTGATGTTACATCCCGGTCCCAGGATCATGGTAACTCCCTCTGCAAGACCTTCTCTTCCGATAGCCTCTCCTTCTGCTGCATACAATTCCTCATTCCAGGTAGCACCTGCCGTAACCGCAGGCGGAAAACAGGTCGCCGGGACAGACTTATTTACCCCGACCATATCAGCCTCTCCCTTCTGAAAACGAAGTCCATGAGGTCCATCTGCCATGGTCATTTGCGGTACGCCATACTTCGGCATTGCTTTCGTATGCCAGAAATCAGCACCTGTACAGAATGCAATCTTTTCTTCCAGTGTCATTTTTGAAATAATTTTCTTTACTTCCATAGTCATCTTCCTCTTTAAACTCTATTTACATACAACATTTCTATTTTGATAATACCACACTTTATTTTTCTCCACTTGTACTATTGTATGAATAACAGTATAATTGTAATAACATTAGGAGGTGTCACATGGAAAATCTTGATCTGCATTACATTTGCACTACTTTAGGTAATCTGGCCGGTATTCCCATTCGCATTTTTAAAAACAGGGAACTTCTCTACTATTATGATCTGGTCCGGCTTCCCAAAGATCCACTGTGCGTCTACTATGACGAAGTCATGGCAATCGAAGATCATGTGGGTTACTTCATTACCAACCACTTTCATTATTATGGTGTTGTAAATTCCGGCGATGTGAAACTGATTCTCGGACCTTCACGCCAGGTGGCCGCAAATGAACAGGAATTTAAAGAACTGGCTTTTCGGGCAGATATCCCTTCTGAAGATGTGGAAGACTTTGTGAACGGCATGAGAGATCTTGTTCCCATGCCATTTGAGAGTGTTTTGCAGATTCTTTGTACCATCAACTATATAATGAACGGAGAAAAACTGGAGCTGAAAGACATTACGATTTACGACAATGAACAGAGCAGCCTGAAAGAACTTCTTGACCGGCAGCAGGCAACCCTGCGTATGGAAGCCCTCTCAGAAGAAAGAGGCTCCCACCAGGAAATCCATAATTCTCTTTCTCAGGAGCAGCTTCTCATGGATTTTGTGCGCAAAGGTGATACCGCCGCCCTCCGGGAATGGATAGCATCAGCCCCTGCTGTCCGAGCCGGTACTATTGCAGGAGACCAGCTCCGACAAATGAAAAATACGCTGATTGTCTCTGCAACTTTAGTTTCCCGCGCTGCCATCCGCGGTGGAATGAGCCCGGAGGAATCACTTTCTCTGAGCGATGCCTTTATCCGAAAATGTGAACTTCTGAATACACCACAGCAGATCAGCAACCTCCAATACCATATGGTATTAGACTTCACCGAACGTGTTGAGAAAATCCGCCGGGGAAAATATCCCTCCCGGCTTGTTCTTGATGTGGCAAATTACATCCGCCATCACCTGTCCGAAACGATAAATACCGATGATATGGCAAAAGAACTCTACATCAGCCGTCCCTATCTCTCAGCAAAATTCAAAGAAGAGACCGGGGAAACTCTGACCGATTTTATTCTCAGGGAAAAAACGGCGGAAGCAAAACGCCTCCTCCGCTATACGGATAAAACTGCAACTATGATAGGCTCTTATCTGGGATTTTCCTCTCAGAGCCATTTTTCACGGGTATTTAAAAAATACACCGGAAGAACCCCAGCAGAATACCGGAAAAAATATGAGTAATTTTTTACTTTTTAAGATACTCCCAATGCCAGATACACCACTGTTCCCACAATCCCCGATCCAAAGATAATCACAATCGGATTCATCTTAAACTTTCGCAGCAGTACAAGACACACTACAAAAATCACTCCCTCCACTGCTCGAAAATCAGACAACACCACATCCGAAAGAGACGCATTGAAAAGTGCCAGCAGAAGAAGAGAAAGTCCGGCTGATGCAATCATCGCTACAATTGCCGGTCGAAGCCCGGTGAGGACTCCCTGCACCGTACTTAAGTTACGGAATTTCATATAGAGCCACGATAACACAAGGACAATAACCAGAGAAGGAAAAACAGAACCCAGGGTACAAACAATGGCTCCCGGAAGTCCCGCTATCTGCTGTCCTACAAATGTTGCACAGTTGACCACGATTGGTCCTGGGGTCATCTCTGCAATCGTGATCAGATCTGCAAACTGGCTCATATCCAGCCAGTGATTCGCCTCCACAATCTGGCTTTGAATCAGCGGAACAGCCGCATATCCGCCTCCAAAACTAAAAAGTCCGATTTGAAAAAATGCCCAGAATAATCTCAAATATATCATTTGCTTTCGTCACTCCTTTTACATCTGATACTGTCAAAAAGACCAACAACGGCACATATTAATATCAGCACGATTGCACTGACATTAAAAAATACAGTAGCTATAAAAGCAGCGACCATTAGCAGAATCCACAAAATATTCTTCCTCTTAATAATATTAGATGCCAGATTAATAACCACATCCAGAATCACAGCTGCAACCCCTGCTCTCATAACCTGAAGAGCAAGTGCGATGACCGCATTATCTTTAAACTGATTGTAAAAAATAGAAATCACAGAAATAATAATCAATGGAGGAAGTACTGCTCCCAAAGTACACACCAGAGCTCCCGGTATTTTTCGGATACGATACCCCGTAATAATTGCCATATTAATCCCCAGCGGCCCCGGAGCTGACTGTGCAATTGCTGTCATATCCAAAACTTCCTCTTCTGATATCCAGTGAAGCTGTTCTGTAAATGTCTGCTTTATCATTCCTATAATCACAAAACCTCCGCCAAAGGTACATGAATTAATCACAAAAATATTTTTGAACAACTGCCAGTAAATCTGCAGGGCAGACAACTCCTCCAACGGCCTGTTTTCCTTCTTTTGCAATATATATCACCCTTTCTCATGAATCTGCTTCTATTTTACAATTATTTTCCCTGGTATACCAGAGTAGCCGCCATAAAAAAGAAGCACATCGAATCTGATGCACTTCTTTTCACGCTTTCTTAATTCGCCATTATCATAATTCTTCTTTCGCCAGCCGGTCCACCAGTCGCTCCATTTCTGCCTTCGACTTCACCCGGCTGCTTTCTTCTTCAACTGCTTTTCGCTGTGATTCATCCATATCCACAAATCTCTTCATCGCCTTTTCATTCATTGCAAGGCTCAGCATAAAACCTACCGGAAGTTCATTAACACTTTTTTCCTGCATCGTATCCTCTCCTGTCTACTAAAATTCAAGATGCTGCCATACAGTTAATTATTCCGACTTTTTCAGAAATTATAACCCTTATTTTTTGCTCTTTGATAATTTAATAAGGCTTTACACTATTTCATATTTTCCCTATAATATAAGTATCAATCTTATTACGGAAGGGACGTGAAAGGATGAATGAATACATGCCGACCGACATTCAATTCAAAGATGAATTAAGAAAAGAGGAAATCCGAATTGAGAATGAACTTGAATTACTCGAAAATAAAGAGTATGAAAAGCTAAAAAAGAAGCTGGAGCGTGATTTAAAAAGGGTCCGTGAAAGTTTGCAGGATTAAACTAAAATAGCTACTAATAACGCAGGTGTAAAGTCTTATTAAATTATCAAGACCTTACACCCTGTTTTTTATCTCACTTCAATTCCAGTTTCTTCCTATGCTTTCTCAATCAGCACCGTCTTCCCCTTAAAAGCCAATCCGTAACTCCGAATATGTTCCTTTTCAATACCACGTGCTTCCAGCTGCGCTGCGTACTGCTTTTTCTCAATCTGGTCAAGTGCCGCATTTACCGTATCCTCAAGCGATTGCTCTCTTCTTTTGTTAAATACCTTGAATTCCAGGATGATGGCATCATCTTCCCGGGGATTCTTTGGCTCAAGCATAACATCGTATCTTCCAAATCCACTCTCCCGATTAGAAGTGAGCACATATCGATCCTGCATATCTACCATAAGACCCAGTACAAATCCATGATAAAATCGCTCCGGCTCATCACCTAAAAGACCTCTGCCAGTATCAAAATAACTGAATGTACTAACTGCAACCCGATTCATGTACTCATTCATTGCATCAATATCATCTGAGAGCATCGCTTTTATAAAGTCATTATAATCTGCTTTTGCTTCCACAAACCAGCGCCGCACCATTCCTTCGAACATACGCTTAACCTCGTAATTCGTAAGCTCCAGGTCATACATCTGTTCTCTGCCTTCTTCCAGCAGATCCAGACGCTCGTAGGAAAGGACCTTCAGATACCCGCTTGCCAGAAGCAGACTGCACACAGCTTCTTCGCTTCCATCCAACTGATTATATACAATCTGCTCATCAACCGCCGTACGGATCACCTCACCCTTAAGGAGCCTTTCAAAGGTTTCCTTAATCCGACGGTCACCTTCGCGGATCAGTTTTCCTACAAGACTATTTGAGCTTGTGTTTGCCCAGTAGGTTTTGATTTGCCCTGTATCCAGTAAATTCAAGATTGACCATGGATTATAAATATCTTTGTGGCTGCCGAAGATAAAACCATCATACCAATACTTAACTTTTTCTTTCTCCTCTGTCAATTCAAATTTTTCCAGTGCATCAAATACTTCTGCTTCTGTAAATCCAAAAGACGTGGCATACTCATCTGATGTGGTCGTTACAACTTTTAGATTATTCAGATCCGAAAAAATAGATTCTTTACTGACTCTCGTAATTCCGGTCATCAGTCCCCGTTCCAGCCAGGGATTCGTCTTGAAAGTAGAATTGAAAAGACTTCTGGTAAATGCTACCAGTTCTTCCCAGTATCCATGCACATAAGCTTCCTGCATCGGTGTATCATATTCATCCAACAGAATAATCACCTTTTTTCCATAGTAGCGGCAAAGGTAATCTGATAATTGATAAAGCGCAAGGGTTGCATCCGTGTCCCTCATATCAACCGGAGACAGCATCCGGTCAAAAAATGCCCTGTCCGCATCTGCAAGCACATTACTCTCTTTTAAAAAAGAGTATTTCACATATACGTTTGTAAGAAGCTGACAGATCTTTTCTTTCGTATTTTGAAACGTAGTTTCCTTCACATTGGCAAAGGACAGGCTGATCACCGGATATGTTCCCTGAATCTTCCGATACTCTTCATCTTCCCAGATCTTTAGTCCTTCAAACAACTCTCCCTTATCCGCATGATCCACAGAAAAAAACTGCTCTGTCATACTCATGTTCAGTGTCTTTCCAAATCGTCTGGGACGGGTAATCAGTGTCACACTGTCTCCACTTTCCCACCATTCCTTAATGAAGGATGTTTTATCAATATAAAAATAGTTCTTTCGAATCAAATCTCCGAAATCCTGAATTCCAATCGCTACTGTTTTTGCCATAACTTCCTCCATAAAAATCCGCTATACTAAAGTCTACCTTTCTTTAGTATAGCGGATTCCAAATCAAATTACAATTCTACTTCTATATCATCATTTCTTTGTTTTCGCCAATTCCTCTTTTGTTAAAACTACCTTCTTCCAGTTTTCCTGCGGTGTATAATTTCTGGACATTCCATCATCGCTGTACAGCATATACTCCGCAGATTCTTCTGCAAACCCTATCCACTCAATCCGGTTCTCATCAACATCCGCGATAGTCTTCACATTCTGGTCAAGAACTGCCAGTGGAAGCATATGATTCTTCTTTACGAAAATCACAACCTCATCCAGAGCAATATCTATATAATGATGTCCTTTATGAAGTACCTCACAGCTTTTCTCCTCCAGAGATTTCATGCGTACCATCATCATATCCTCCGGCAGATATACATAACGCCCTTTTGCATTCTGAACATAAACCGGGGCAATCATAATACTCTCTCCAACCATCAGCTGATCTTCTACACGGAATGCCTGGCTGTCATCCGGATAGTCAAATGCTATCGGTCTGAAATACATCTCATTGTTCAGCACTGCCTTCATATATTCGCTGTAAATGTACGGAAGCAATCCATAACGCATGCGGATGATGTTACGGAACGCATCCGTATTTTCAAACTGATATGCTTCCTGATATCTCGTTCCTATTGCCGCATGATTTCTCATCAGCGGTGTAAAAATTCCGAATTCGAGCCAGCGCATTACCAGATCTTCTGTCGTGTCACTTCCGAATCCTCCGATATCGGAACCTGTGTACAGGAAACCGCACATGTTCAGTCCCGGCATCTGCTGAATGCTGAGAAGCAACTGCCCCCACCATGCATTATTATCACCGGTCCAGATACCTCCGTAACGGTGCATTCCCACATAAGAAGAACGTGAGAATAAGAGAATTCTCTTGTCAGGCTCTATCTTGTCGAAGGCCTCTGAAGCAGCCCTGGTCATATTGAATCCATACAGGTTATGCACCTGATCATGACGGATTTTTTTGCCATCCATATCATGATAAAAGCTCTGATAATCTACCGGATTATTGGACAGGCCCACAACAAGATTCTTCATCTGGAAAAATGCATGAAGATCCATATTTTCATCCTTCTTAAGCATGATCTCATCAAATACTTTTTTCAGGTTTTTCTCGGAATAAAAGATAGCAGGCTCATTCATGTCATTCCAGAAACCGTCGATTCCCTGCTCGATCAGCCATCTGTATTTTCCGCCGAACCACTCTCTTGCTCTGGAATTCAGCACATCCGGAAAATGCACCTTCCCCGGCCACACAGCTGCCACAAAATCTTCTCCATCCTCATCCTTGCAGAAATAGTTTTCCCGGACTCCTTCTTCATAAGTCGGATAGTCTTTCTCTATTTTCACACCCGCATCAATGATCGGCACCAGATGTACGCCCTGCTCCTTCATCTCCGCTGTGAACTCTTCAAAATTCGGGAATTTCTCCTCATCTACGGTGAAATCTTTATAGCTTTCCATATAATCAATATCCAGATATACTGCATCTAACGGAATTCCTTTTCCGTGATGACCTTCCACTACAGAACGGACTTCCTCAGCCGTCTCATAGCTCCAGCGGGACTGCTGATAGCCAAATGCCCATTTTGGTGCCACATAGCTCTGTCCGATCAGTTCCCGGAACTGCTTTACCATATCCTTCAGATTATTTCCTTCAATTACGTATATTACACAGTTCTTTCCTGCTGTAATCACAAGTTTATCCAGATCTGTCTGTCCCACATCAAAAATAACCGTTCCCGGATCATCCACAAAGATTCCAAAGGACTTCTGCCCATCGCTATCTTTTTCACATCTGTGTAAGATCATAAAATTATGAGCTCCATACAGAGAATGCTTATTTTCCGTATGCGCCGGATCATCGGTAGCATTGCTGATGTATGCAAATCCTCTCTTATTCATTCCACGAACCTGCTCTCCAAGACCGTAAACAATATCATTTTCCGCCATATGACAGGATAATTGAATTGCATTTTCCTGCACCTCAAGCTGCATCACTGAAAAATCTGCCTCACTTTGTGTAAGCTCCATAACAACCGCTCCTGTTTCAATTGGTTCTCCGAAAATATACTTGCTGATCATTTTCTTTCCTCCTGATATCTTCTGATTTTTTATTCCTTTTGTTCTGATTCAAATTCTGTCTTGAGCTATTTTCAAACATGTATTATACTGCTATCATAAAATATAATTTAGATTTTTTCTTGCAAAATATTTGCTTATTATAACACAATACTGCTCTCTATAACAAAAAGGGGAACTATTATGAAAAAATTACATTCACCTGCATTAGAACAAAGAGAAAATGCAAAACATGGAGAAGCTTTCTTTCCCATGCAGAAATATATTACCGGATTTTCTTCTGACTATCCGGCCGTTACTACGCACTGGCATGAAGAGGCAGAACTTACCCTGATCACATCCGGGCACTGCCTTTATCAGATTAACCTGATTGACTACGAAGTAAACGAAGGGGATATCTTATTCGTTCCTCCGCTTTTGCTTCACTCCATCGCCATTGATCCCGGAGAAGCGGCGATTTCAGAAACTTATGTGTTTCATATGAACTTTCTGGGCGGCAATTCTACGGATGTCTGCTCCACCCGCTATCTCACACCGCTGATAAACCAGGAGCTGGCTCTCCCCTGCCTGATTACTCCGGCTCACCCTGTCTATGGCTCGCTGCGCAAAATTTTCGGACAGATTACTTCCTTATATGACGAAAAGATTATCGGATATGAGCTGGCCCTGAAATCCCTGTTCTTGCAGGCAATCTTTCTGCTGCTTCAATACAGTGAAAAAACTCCCTCCTCCAATGCGAAAGCTTCTTCCGATAAGCTTAAGCAGGTACTCGACTATATTGAACTTCATTATGCAGATTCCATTTCTGTTTCAGAACTGGCAAAGCTGTGCTATTTCAGCGATTATCATTTTATGCGCTTTTTCAAAAGACATATGAACATGACCTGTGTGGAATATATCAATAATATGCGCCTGGAAAAGGCTGTGGAACTGTTTAAAGAGGGAGAATCTTCCATTCTGGATGTGTCCCTTTCGGTAGGCTTTCACAATCTCTCCTATTTCCACAGAGCCTTCAAGAAAAAATATCACGTAACGCCTCTTACTTTCATAAATGAAATCAAAAGGGACAGGTTCCTCGACTCAGTGAGTCGAGGAACCTGTCCCCTCTAAAGAAAACACCCGCAGATACCTGCGGGTGTTAAAAAGTCTTATCTTAATTATGCTCTTCTCTTTCTGCTGTAAACAACGGTTCCAGTTACTGCAGCTCCTGCAAGTGCCATTAACAGAATCCACTGATAAACTGAGTTCTCATCTCCTGTCTTAGGAGTAGTGCTCTTAGCTTTTGCATTTGCAGCTGTATTTGTCTTGTTTCCTGCATTTCCGTTATTTCCCTGTCCCGGTTTTGATGGATCAGCCGGTTTTGACGGGTCTGTCGGATCTGACGGTTTTGATGGATCTTCCGGATCTTCCGGATCTTTCGGATCTTCCTTTGGAAGTTTGTCAAGTTCTTTCTCTTTCTGGTCTGTATATGTCTTCTCCTCGAATGTTACAGTTGCAGTATATGTCTTGATTCCTGTTTCTTCCGTTGTAGGCTCTTTTGTAATTTCGCTGGTTACATCACAAGGCAGTGTAGTTACATGAGATGCATCTCTGTTACATACGAAAGTTGCCTCACAGCTTTCCAAATCGTCTGACCAGTTGAATGTCGGCTCGCCCCAGTCATGACCAAGTGGATCAATAGTCTCTGTTCTTGTAGTGCCGTGGCAGTATATACATCTATATGTAAGAAGTCCCGGCTCTGTGCATGTCGGCTCCACTACTTCAGGCTCCTCACCCTCAACACATGTATGGGTCATGTTTACAGTCACATCTGTTACATTACACAGGGACCAGATTGTATATGGTCCATATCCCCATAAATGTCCGCGGTTGCTGTCTACACTGTCAATCGTAAATCCTTCTTTTGCGCAAAGACCAATATAATACTGATTGTAAATATCATGGATTGATCCCTTAACTGTTAAATAATCTGCACTGTTTCCGGACAGCTCCCCATCCTCCGGAATACCTGTTACATTTACAGAAACATTTGTTGCATACCTTGATGCAGGTGCACGCAGAGTCTCTGTCACAATTGGATCCAGTTTTGCATCTTTAGCGAAGACTGTTGCAGGAATCATTGCTGCTGCAAGACAAGCCGTCAATAAAGAAGCGATAATTTTTTTCTTCATAAATCATGATCTCCCTTCCGCTGCAAATATAGCAGCTATAATTTCCTTGTTATTAACCATTCATATTCCCTTGCCTCGTTTTCATGTATATTTACTCTCTTATTCCCAGAAATATCCACGGTTATTATGATACTAGCACACTGGAAATTTTTTTTCAATTATATTTTTAATTTTTTCTTCTTTTATTTCCATAATTATTTTTTATAAATGTTCCTTTAAAATCTTTAGTGTATCCACATCCCGAAGCTCCTTTTCTTCCGCTGCTTCCACGTAAATACAGGTATGATTCCGTATTACTTTCCTCCCGCCTTCATCTCCCTTAAGGCCAAGTAATTCCGGTATCAAACACGCCGCAAACACGGCCGGATTGCCGGGTGTCCCCCTATAGGACAGAGAAATAGTCTCTACATCCCCAGTCGCACGGTCCAGCAGACATTCCAAAGTCTCAGCCTTCAGATACGGCTGGTCAGCCACCACGAATATCAGAAAATCTTCTTCCTGGATATTTTCCAGTGCTTTGATGGCAGCCTTGATCGTATATGACATTCCCTCTTTGCTCTGAGGGCTGTTTACCGCCATTATTTTCTGTTCACTGGCATATTGAAGTATTTCTTCATACTGTGAAACCACATACAGCATACAGTCTTCTCTTTTTCTGCATACTTCCTGCAGCATATCAAGCCCGTATCGATACAACGGCTTCCCATCGAAACAATATAACAATTTATTTTCACCAAAACGGCGGCTGTTACCAGCCGCCAGATAAATGATATGCTTATTCATCTTCTATCCCCATGAGAATCTTCTCCGGAGTGATCGGCAGAGTTCTGTGCCATACTCCGGTTGCATTATAGATTGCGTGTGCCAGCGCCGGAGCCGGGGTATTGATAACAATCTCACCGATAGATTTTGCTCCGAATGGTCCCGTAGGCTCATAACTGGACTCAAATTCCACCTGAAGATGTCCCATATCCAGACGAGTCGGGATCTTATACTGCATAAAGGAATTTTCCAGAATATTTCCCTTCGGTCCATAGGTCACATTTTCGGAAAGTGCCATACCGATACCCTGTACAATTCCTCCCTCTGCCTGGATGCGTGCCAGATTCGGATTGATCGGTGTTCCGCAGTCTACCACTGCCACATAATCCAGAATCTCAACTTTACCGGTCTCTTTATCCAACTCGATTTCTACCATACCTACCATGTAAGGCGGAGGTGATACCGTTGAGGAATGACTCGCTGTAGTCTGTGCGGAAATGCTGTTGTTCAGCATGGATTTCGTTGCAATATCAAATCGGGATACGAATCCACTTCCGTCCAGCCTGCGGACACCATCTCCTGTGAACTCTGTCTCTTCCGGACTGCAGCCCATCATCTCTGCAGCTATTTTACACATATTCGTTTTCAGCTCTTCGCAGGCCATCTCCACCGCTTTTCCCGTCAGATAGGTGGTGGAGGACGCATAGGAACCGGAGTCATATGGGGAGGAATCCGTGTCTGCCCCAAACACCTCTATCTCGTCTACCGGACAATCCATACACTCTGCTGCCATCTGGGCAAGGATCGTATCACAGCCTGTACCCATATCCGCAGCACCGATCATCAGATTATAGAAACCTTCGTCTCCCAGCTTCATGGTAGCGGAACCTACGTCCAGATTCGATATACTGGAGCCCTGCATGGCGAGAGCCATACCTGCCGTCCGCACCTTTCCATTTCCCATATCCCGAACCGGGAACTTCTCATCCCAGTGGAAAATATCTTTACATTTTGTAATACAGCGATCCAGTGCACAGGCATCCGCTTTCTCTCCGTAATATGCCGGCATAACCATGCCTTCCCGCACAATATTCTTTTCGCGGAGTGCGATAGGATCCATGCGAAGCCTTGCGGCCAATTCATTGACAGCACTCTCTACCGCGAAAAGTCCCTGCGTTGCGCCATAACCGCGGTATGCTCCGGCCGCCTGGACGTTCGTATAGACCACGTCATAGGCAAACCGGTGTGCCTCCAGACCTCCGGTGTAAAGAGGAATGGATTTATGGCCGGACAGCCCTACCGTTGTCGGTCCATGCTCGCCAAATGCTCCCGTATTAGACAGGGTATACACATCCAGCGCACGGATCTTTCCTTCCTTTGAAGCCCCCAGCTTCACTCTTACTTCCATCTCATGACGCGGAGTTGCTGCTGTCTGACATTCTTCTCTGGTATAGATCATCTTTGCCGGACGCTTCGTCTTCCATGTGACGAATGCCGGATACACCTCTGCCACTACGGTCTGCTTTGCACCAAATCCGCCGCCGATACGTGGCTTCTCCACTCGAACCTTTGATTTCGGAATATCCAGCGCATTGGCAATAATACGACGACAGTGGAATACAATCTGCGTAGAACTGATCACATGGAGTCTTCCGTAGCGGTCAATCTCCGTATAAGTGCGGAAAGTCTCCATCATAGCCTGCTGACATGCCTTCACATGATAAGTATGCTCCACGATTTCATCACAGTCTGCAAATACTGCATCCACATCTCCGTCTGAAGACACCTCACTGGCACATAAGTTTCGCTTATTATCTGCTCCAACCGGGCAGAGCGACTGCCAGTTGTCCTCCGGATGTACCAGAATCGGATTATCCTTCGCCGTTCTGAAATCCAGCACAGGCTCCAATACCTGATACGTAACCTTGATCATCTTCAGTGCCCGGTCTACCGCTTTCTCCGTCTCTCCTGCTACGATGGCAACCGCATCTCCCACGAAGCGGACTCTCTGGTCCAGAAGCAGACGGTCATAAGGTGAGGGTTCCGGATAAGTCTGCCCCGCCATGGTGAATCGCTTCTGCGGAACATCTTTGTAAGTATAAATTCCTACAATTCCCGGCACCTTAAGAGCCGTATCCATTTTAATATTTTCAATCAGCGCATGGGCATGCGGGCTTCGCAAAACCTTTACCACCAGCGCATCAGAAGGTGTAATATCATCTACATAGACCGGTTTTCCCAGAAGGAGCTGCATGGCATCCTTCTTGCGCACCGGCTTTCCTACCGACTTCAGATTCTGTTCCATGCCCTACACTCCTTTCTTCCAGTCTAAATATGCGCGGATTCCGCGGAGCTGTCCCTCATATCCGGAACAGCGGCACAGATTTCCTGCCAGAAATGCCTTAATCTCCTCATCGGACGGATCCGGGTTCTCCCGAAGCAGAGCAATGGTATTCATCACAAATCCCGGATTACAGAAGCCACACTGCTCCGCTCCCTGATCTGCTATAAATCCTACGAATTCTTCTGCCTCCTCCTGAAGTCCCTCAAGGGTCTGAATCTGATGCCCCGCTGCACGGGCTGCCAGCACGCTGCAGGAGAGCACCGGCACACCATCCATCAATACCGTACAAAGACCGCAATTGGCTGTTTCACATCCCCTCTTCACCGAATAGCATCCATGAGCTCTTACAAAATCTATCAAAAGCATATCCGGTTCTATCTCTGCGGAAATCTTTTTTCCATTTAATGTAAGTTCTATATTCATACTTCCATTTCCTCCTGCAATGCAAGCGCAGCACGGCGTACCAGCACCGCACATATTTTCTTACGATATTCTGCTGTTCCACGCATATTGCTTCCGAATTCTGCCCGGGATGCAATATCCTGTCCAAATGCTTCCGCCGATTCCGAATGAATTCCTTCTGCCAGAATATTCTTCTCATCCTCATAAATCTTCGCCAAAGATGGGCGTGCACCAACGACACAGGTATATTTTCCCTCCGAAAGAGAAAGAGCACAGGTCAGGACAGGAAAGTCCGTCTCTGTATTTCTCATGGATAGATATACGGTCCTCTCTGCCTTCTTCGGCACAATCACCCGAACCAGAATATCACGGGTTTTTCTTGGAAAATCAGCAAATTTCTGCATGCTCATAACGCCTGCGTGATACAGCTCCACCTTCGCATTCAACGCCATGAACAGAGTCATGACATCCGAAAAACCGAACCGTCCGTAAATGCTTCCCCCCACGGTCGCCAGATTACGGAACTGCACTCCCACAATATGCTTTACAGCCTCTGCCATCGCCCCCTGTGTAAATGCACTGAGACCTTCATGCATCTCCAGTGCCCTCAGGGACACCATGGCACCAATACGGTATTCCTCTGCCGTTTCCTCAATCTGGTCAAGTCCCAGATCACACAGATCGATCGCCGTCCCCTTTGTCCCATTCTGCATTTTCAGCCACAGCATACCGCCCAGCACTACATTACTTTTTTTCTGACATAATTCATACGCTTCTTCCAGACTTTTCGCCCGAACATACTGATTAAATGAAAGCATCTTCTCCAACCTCCCATTACGAATGCTGCTAATCCTAGTTTTCCTCTTTCGGAAGCAATACATTCAAAATAATTGCTACAAATGCAGCCGGAACGATTCCTGAACCGCCAAACAGAAGCTTCACCAGCTCCGGAAGTCCGGACAGAACTGCACTATTGGATCCGATTCCGTATCCAAGACCAAGTGCAACCGATACGATCGTCATATTACGGGCACTCAGCGGCTCCTTTGTAATCAGCTGAATACCACTCATAACGATGGATGAGAACATGATAACCGCCGCACCACCAAGTACCGGCTGAGGCATCATAGATACCAGTGCCGCCAGCTTCGGAAGAAGACCGCAGAGAATCAGAAAAACAGCTCCGCAGCCCAGAGCAAAACGGTTTACAATCTTAGTCATGGTAACAAGACCAACATTCTGACTGAAGGAAGTATTCGGAAGCACGCCAAAAAATGCGGCAATGGAAGAACCGACACCATCACACATAACACCGCCGGAAAGCTCCTTGTCAGTAGCCTCACGTCCCATACCTCCTTCAATACATCCGGAAATATCACCTACCGTCTCCACTGCAGTAACAATAAACATAATCATAACCGGAACAATCGCACGAAGATCAAATATCGGCTTTACAGGCATAAACTGTGGTACAGCGAACCATTTTGCCTGTGCAACCTTGTCCCAGTTCAGAACCCATGCCTTGGTAAATTCCACTCCTTCCGCATTCACTGCAGTAGTCGGAAGAAATGCTCCCAAAACTGCGCAGATAATGTATCCGGCAATAATACCAATCAAAATGCAGGATGAACTTGTCAGTCCTTTCGTTCCGTGCTTCAGCACCAGAATAATAATCATAACCACCAGTGCAATCAGGAGATTCTCTGCAGAACCATAATCATTTGCTGCAGAACCGCCTCCAAAGGAACTAACTCCCACACCAATCAGAGACAGACCAATTGCCAGAACGACCGTTCCAGTAACAACAGAAGGGAAAAAACGGCGGAGCGGCTTTAAGAATGCACCCAGCACTGTCTCGAAAAGGCCGCCGATCAGGCTGGCTCCCATAATAGCGCCATAGGCTACAACACCGCCTCCCATAATATTTACAATACTCTGAAATACTCCGATAAATCCGGAACTGGTACCCATGATAATCGGAACCTGACCTCCGATTGGTCCAATTGCATACAACTGAATCAATGTAACAACACCTGCGATCAGCATTGCATTCTGAAGCAGAGACACCTGGATCCCTGCGAAATCTTCAGCACCGCATGCCGCAGTAATAATCAGAATCGGGGTCAGGTTACCGACAAACATCGCAAGCACATGCTGCAGACCCAGCGGAATTGCCTGTTTCAGAGGAAGTTTTCCCTCAAATTGATACGGACTGCCCATCGCAGCATCCGTGTTCATAAGTTTCTTTTCCATACTCTCTTTCTCCTTAAGTTTATTCGATTTGCTTTTTCATTATATCAAATGAAGCTCCATTTATGGAAGTCATCTATCATAAATATTATAAATAAGATGTAAGAACTACTTTGGCATGATATCGTTCAGGAAGCAATTTAATAATTTCTTTTCCTGCCTTAATATTTCTTTCCGAGTCACATTGATTCAGAACCACATAATATTCTCTCGTTCCCACATTCTTTCTGGTACCTCGATCTGATGCAAGAATTTCCGCCATCATCTCCTCTGAAAGGCTTTCTTCCAAAGTTACACCCAAAAGCTTCGCTGCCTCTTCGGAACGGAAACATACCTCATTCAGAGTCTTCCCCAAAGCGCTCATTCCCATCACACCGATTACAATATCACTGAAATCCGGTATGACCGGTTCATGGGCTGCCGGTATTTTGCAGGGCAATCTTCTGGCTCCGTCTGCTTCGATCAGAACCACATCCGCCATCTTCATACAGGACTTAAGTTTTTCTTCCGGAAGTCCGGTTAATTTTCCGTTTCCGTCAGGTGTTCCCATCACTGCATAGGTTCCGCGACTCCAAAGTCCTGTTAGCTCCCGGCAGTTCTTCGCCCAATGCTCTTCCTCCGGCTGGTAAATATGCGTAGTTGTCGTGACAAGTACACGGGCTCCATTTTCGGCAAAGGTTTCGGCAAGCCAGTACATCAGAGTCGTCTTTCCTCCGGCCCCGACAATCGAAATGACGTGCCCTTTTTCTTTTAGAAATGAAAATTCACCCTCAACCAGCTTCATTTTCCACATTCCTCCAAATATACCATTACTAAAACAGGTCCTCCGGACCTTTTTGGCGTATGCATGGTAACGTAAATACAGATGGACACTGCTGCCCATCTGATATGATAAATATTATAAACTTCAATACTTCTATTCACGGAATGTAATGCTCTGAGTTTCAGCATCCATCTCATCAATAATTGCGAGAGATTCCACGCGAATACCTTTTTTCCTGAGCATCGCACCTCCCTGCTGCTGCCCTTTCTCAATAACAATGCCAATTCCCACCAGATTCGCATGAGCAGCTGCCACAAGATCTGCAAGCCCGACCGCCGCACAACCATTTGCCATAAAGTCATCAAGGATCAGAACATTTTCGCCCGGCTGAATAAAACGGCTTGCCACGATCACTTCATACGTTCTCTTATGTGTAAATGATTCTATCTGTGTTGAAAGCATCGTTCCGTCCAGATTGATAGACTGTGTCTTCTTGGCAAATACCACCGGACAGTCAAAATACTGCGCTACGATAGCCGCAATACCGATACCGGAAGCTTCAATTGTCAGAATCCGGTCCACCTTCACATCCGCGAAACGGCGCTTGAATTCCTTTCCGATTTCATTGAATAACTGAATATCCATCTGATGATTCAGGAAACTGTCAACCTTTAACACATTACCCGGCTTAATGATACCATCTCTTCGAATACGCTCTTTTAAAAGTTCCATGCTCTTTTCTTCCTTTTGTATTTTTTATTTAAGTATCATTGTACCAGTTTCCATATTTGTTGTAAACACTACTCCTCTAAGAATAACAGACTTTCCTCCGGAAATTGCAGGTAATCCGGCATTCCTCTGTTCTCCAGTATTTCCCACTGCTTTTTCTGCAGAAACCAGCAGATATTTTCCATACCCGAAGCATCCTCTGTCTCCGGACGGATATAGAAGTTTTTTTCAAACGGAAGCTGTGCACTGCCGGCTATTTCTGCTCTGATACAGTTATTCTTTCGCTCTCCCCAGACCGGCAGGAACTCGTGAGCCCGGAAGCCCACATGGGTAACACCTTCCGGTATCTTCTGCTCCGTACACAGTTCCACACCCCAGTCAAGGGCAGTCAACGCATGCTCCCCCTGCCTTTTCGCTCTGGAAATATTCTTGCAGCCAGTCAGACGTGCCGCCTCCACCTTCCCCGGATTTTGAAAGATTTCCTTCGTTTTTCCGCTCGTTACCACCTTTCCCTGATCCATAATGACCAGATCCTCACTAAAACGGTAAATCTCATCTCTGTCATGAGACACCATGATGATCGTTCCCTCATAATCCCTCAGCATCTCCATAAGCTCCTGCTGAAGCCGGTCTTTTAAAAACATATCCAGCGCTGAAAATGGTTCATCCAGAAGGATGACCTCCGGCTCATAAGCCATAATCCTCGCCAGCGCCACTCTTTGCTGCTGCCCGCCGGATAACTCTCCCGGAAGCCGTTCTTCCAGACCTTCCAGGCGAAATCTCTGAACCATCTCCCTAACCCGTCTCTGATTCTCCTGTTTCGTTCCTTTCAGTCCCGCGGCAATATTTTTCTCAACCGTCATGGTTGGAAAGAGAGCATAGTTTTGAAACAGATACCCGATATTTCTCTTCTGAGGCTTTACATTTACCTTCTGATTATCATGATAGAGCACCCGGTCATGAATGACAATTTCTCCCGCATCCGGGGTTTCAATCCCTGCGATGCTCTTAAGCGTCATACTTTTTCCGCATCCTGAGGCCCCCAGAATACCAATGCGGGAAGCTTCGCTTTGAAACTGTACATTCATGCAGAAGCTTCCCAGATTCTTCCTGATATTAATACTTACTCCCATCTTCTTCTCTCCTCTACCACCGCTTCACATGCTTCATCTTCCTGCCGGAAATCAAATTCATGAGAACAATAATTCCAAAAGCGATGACAATTACGATAGCAACCCAGATTCCCGCAGTCACATAATCTCCATCCTGTATCACCATGGCAATCTTCTGGGAAATCGTTCCCGTCTTCCCCGGAATATTCCCGGCAAGCATGGAGGTTGCCCCATACTCTCCCAGCGCTCTGGCAAAGGTAAGTATCGTGCCGGACGCAATTCCCGGGCCTGCAGAAGGCAGAACCACCTTCCAGAAGATCCTGGACTCAGACATGCCCAGAGTCCTTGCCGCATAGACCAGATTCACATCAATCTGCTCAAAAGCCGCCCGGGCATTCCGGTACATAAGAGGAAACGCAATGACCGTTGCCGCAATAATACACCCAAGCCAGGTCTGTACCACCTTGATATCAAAGTTTTCATATAAAAAAATTCCCAGCGGTCTCCTCCTGCTGAATATCAGAAGCAGGAAGAATCCCGCAACGGTAGGCGGAAGCACCAGAGGAAGGGTCAGGATTCCATCCAGAAATGCCTTTTTCCCCGGCGCTGCCTTTATCACCTTCCTTGCCGCAAATATCCCCAGAAAGAAGGAAATTACGGTCGCTACCACCCCTGTCTTCAGGGAAATGAACAGCGGACTCCAGTCCAGATTTTTCAAAATCTCAGCCATCGTTCTCTCCCGCGGGCATTCGCCCGGCTTTTCCTCTGCCTACTCCACATCTGTATCAAAATAATAGGAATCAAATACTGCTTTTGCCTGATCAGACAAAATAAATTTCAGAAAATCTTCTGCCGCCTTTGCCTGTGCATCATCTGCCTCGTCATTTTTTACCCGGGCAATAGGATAAATAACATTACCAGTCAGATCATAGCTGACTTTCTCCAGAATCACCAACTCATCTTCATATCCGTAAGTATCGGAATAATAAGTCGTTCCCACCTCACAGGAGCCTTCTGCCACTGCTGTCAGTACCTTACTTACATTATCCTGCTCACTGATTTCCACACCGCCGAGTGCATCCGATATTTCCTTTGTGGAAATGGCAGACACATCCTCTGCCGCATTCAGCATACCAAGATTCACCATTGCCTGTCTGGTATACTTTCCAACCGGAACGCTGCCGCCCGCCAGCGCAATACTGCCCGCATTTCCGATATCTTCAAGACCGGTCACCTTCGTTCCGCTGTCTTTAAGTGTCACAACTACAACCTGATTATTCACAACATTTGCTCTTGTATCATCCACCAGGAGTTCGTCCTGCTCAAGCTGGTCCATCTGTTTCTGTGCCGCAGAAAAGAAAATATCACATTCATATCCCTCTTCAATCTGTGTCATCAGAGTACCTGAACTGTCTGCATTATAGGTGATCTTAACCTCCGGATGCTCCTCATTATACATTTTAGCCAACTCTGTCATAACTGTATTCAGACTGGCTGCGATAAACACCTGAATCTCCGTTTCTTCTGCCTCTGCCGTTTCTTCCTTTTCGTTTTCCTGTGTACTCTGTTCTGCCTTCTCGCTTCCACATCCCATAAGCATACTTCCTGCCATTACCGTCACTAATAAACTGCTTACAATCTTTTTAAACATTTTTATTTTTCCTCTTCTTTTGTTATTTATTTTTATTCTATTATTTCCAGTAACACCTCAATAACGCCGCCGCATACCATTCCCTCTTCTTCGGCATCTGCTCCGGTCATATCCACCTTATAAATACCGGGCTCTGTTCGGCCGTTCCGGATAAACTCCAGTGCTTTCCGATAAATCTCCGCCTCCGCACATCCGCCCCCGATTGTCCCGATACACGTTCCATCCGGACAGATGAGCATCTTTGTCCCCACCTTCCGGGGTGCCGAACCTTTTCTTCCAACAATGGTCGCCATCACCTGATGACATCTTTTGTCGCCTTCACCGGCACAGCCGGATTCCTCCCGGCAGATTTCCCTGAGAATTTCCTTCGGATACCCACCGTCACATTTCTTCCGGTTCTTTACCTCGATAATTTCCGCCATAATTGCAATGGCAATCTCCTCCGGGGTTTCTGCGCCGATATCCAGTCCGATGGGCGAGTAAATTCCTTCTATAACCGCAGGATCTCCTCCATTGGCAATAATGGTTTCCTTTACAAGCTTAACCCTCTTTCTGCTGCCGATCATCCCAATATAGGCATGTTTTTTCCGGGCAATATTCTCCAGACAGACCTGGTCATAACGGTGTCCTCTCGTTACGATGATGAAGTATGTGTCTTCATCCCCTTCTATCCGCCGGAGCCCATCCTCGAATGGCTCACAATAAACAGCCGAAGCACCTTCTCTTCTGGCATTATCAGCAAACACAGGCCGGTCTTCCAACACCGTAATATGGAACCCGAGCATCCGTCCCATCTGAATAATCGGAATCGATACGTGTCCGCCGCCGCAGATTACCATCTTCTTCTCACGGCCGAGAATCTCACAAAACACTTCCTGGTCATCGATTCGAAACCGTCCGCTCTCTTCAATGGCTTCTGTCTCTTCCCGATGTTGATCAAAAAAGCCATTTTCGCAGGATTTCCAAACGATTTTCCGATTGCATATCAGTGCCTTTTCACCAATACTCTCCCCGGACAACACCGTTGCCACCAGATTCTGCTGATTCCTGTCCGCTGATTCCACAGCCTTATAAAATTCCAGCATTGTTTTGCCTCCCTGTTACTTTCCAAACCCACAGTTCGGGAATGTACATACCGGACAGGAGAGACACAGGCCGCCCTCTCCCAGCAGATCCAGATCTTTCTTCTCCAGGATTTCTCCTGCCATCACCCTTGGAAGCACCAGATCAAAAATCGTCCTCTTCGCATACATGACACATCCCGGAAGTCCCATGACCGGAATATTATTCTCCCCATAATAAGCCAGAAGAAACATCGCTCCCGGAAGCACCGGTGCCCCATAGCTCACTATCCTCGCACCGCAGTTACGGATAGCAAGTGGCGTTCTGTCATCCGGATCTACGCTCATTCCTCCGGTACAGATAATCATATCCGCTCCCGCATCCAGCATCTTCTGTATCCGCGCAGTTATATTCTCATGATTATCATCGCTGATCTCATGGGCAATAATCTCTGCATCGTATTCTGCCAGTTTTTCCTCAATTACCGGTGTAAATGTATCCTGAATTCTTCCATAGAAGACCTCATTTCCGGTAGTAACAATTCCAACCTTCCGTTTCTTAAAAGGAAGTATCTCGAATATGGGCCTGTCCCCCGCTTCCTCTTTTGCTTTCTCCATCTTCTCTTTCTCAATGACCAGGGGGATAATCCTTGTTCCTGCAATCTTATCCCCTGATTTCACAGGAAAATTTCCGTGGCGGCTGGCTATCATCATTTCTCCCAGAGAATTGATGCGATTCAGTTTCTCTGTGTCCACCTTTAACAGCCCGTCACACTCAGCAATTAATTCAATCTTTCCTTCTTTTATCTCTGAAGGACGCATGTGTTCATTCTTACAGATATCATAGAGAATCTGCGCCGCATCATTTTCATGGAGCATCTTCTCATCCTTCTCCCAGATATAGAGATGATCCTTTCCCACAGACAGGAGCACCGGAATGTCCTCCTCCGTCACCACATGTCCTTTACGGAAAACCGCATCCTTCGTAACACCTTTGATAATTTGTGTAATATCGTGACACAGCACCTGCCCAACGGCATCTTCTGTTCTCACCAGTTTCATTTTCTCCACTCCCTTGTGACGATATTCTTTCTTTTTATGAGTATAACAACATTTTATACTTTTTAAAGTTGTCCAAACAACATTTTTACACAAAAAAATAGATTGCGTAAAAAAAGAGAGACAGGCTCAGGAAACCCATCTCTCGTCCGATAAAATAAAATGATTTTTCTTTACGGTCAATATACCTTCTTTTTCCATCTTCTTCAGCTCATGTGACAGCACACTCCGGTTCAATCCCAGATAATTTGCAAGCTGCTCCCGGTTAAAATCTATGTAAAAATCATCGCTCTGATAGCGCAGCCTCTGTATCTTCAGATACTTCTCTATCTTTTCTCTTACATTTCCGGAGGACAGAATCTCTATCTTGCGGTACTTACGAATATCTTCATTTGCAAGAAATTTCACGATTCTCTGATAAAACCAGATTCTGTCCCCATCCTCCAATGTTCCCGGCTGCTCGATACATCTGACCGGAAACCAGTATACACTGGACGGCTGTGAGGCATACATGGAATACGGGCTTGTTTTCTTCACACTGACTGCTATCTCCAGCCCTACTACGTAGGAAGGCTTAAGCTTCTGGACCATCTGTTCTGTCCCATCTGAATAAAACTGCACCTTACAGATTTCTCCGGAGAGAAGAACTCCTATTTCGTTTACCATGCTTTTCTCAGAAATAACCATCTCATTTTTCTGATATTGTCTGATTCTGCCTCCAAGGGAGGAAATAATACTCTCTGCTTTTTGCCTGTCCATCTCCCGGAACAGAAGGCAATTATAAACTTCTTTATTCAAATCCATTAGCAACTCCCTGTTATCCAATATCAAGATCAATTATCTATTAAATACCGTTTTAATTTCTCAACGTACAGTTCACCCATCTTACTCAGCAGCGTATTTTTTTTTGTGATATATCCAATTTCCATCACACTGTTTTTATTATTTTCATCATCAGCAAAGGGAACTGCAACAAAATCACTTCCGTTCAATTCTTCACATATAATACCTGAACAGAGAGTATAGCCATTCAACCCCACCATCAGATTCAGCATCGTGGCTCTGTCATTTGCCTTAATCACCTGAGAATATTCATTCGTAGAGAGTATTTCCTCTGCAAAATAAAAAGAACTGTTATCCCCCTGCTCAAAAGACAGACACGGATATCCTTCCAGCTGCTCAAAGCTGATTGCCTTTTCGCCCGCCAGCGGATGATTCTTCCAGATATAAACATATGCCTGACATTCTATGAGATGAGAAAATTCAAGCCCGGCAGATTGTAGCAATTTTCCCATAGATTTTCGGTTAAAATCACAAAGATAAAGAATTCCTATTTCACTTTTCATCGTACTGACATCACTGATAACTTCTGCCGTTTTTGTTTCCCGGATAGCAAATTCATATTTTGACATATCGAATTCCTTCGCCATATCTACAAATGCTTTCACAGCAAATGAATAGTGCTGAGTAGATACCCCAAACTTCTTTTTATAAGAACCGCCTTTTCCATATTTTTCAAGAATATTTTCATACTGCCCATAAAGCTGTTTTGCATAAAGAAGGAATTCTCTTCCATCATTAGTCAGTGTAACCCCTCTTCCACTCCTGTTAAATAAAGTAATCCCCAACTCTCTTTCCAGCTCTTTCATAGAATTAGTCAGAGATGGCTGTGACACATACAGCTGCTCTGCAGCCTTATTCAATGATTTCGTTTCTGCAATTGTTATTAGATAGTTCAACTGTGTTAATGTCATTTTCCATCCTCTTATTTTGTCCGTTTTTCCAAAAGAATCCCATCTTTTAATGTCCAGGCTTCGCCCCGGACCGTCTCCACTCCATCCACAATGCTCAGATAACTTCCATCCGGAAGAATCAGAAATTCCTTTCCCATACTATCCGGATATGTGATATCCTCATACAGTCTCTTTCCATCCAGAATACTGTTTTTCACCATCTGATAATGCGGAAGAATCATGATTTTTGTAAGATTCAACCCCTGCAGATAACGCTGATAATTCTGATCCAGAGATTCTCCCTCCAGTTCCGGCTGCGCATATACGACATCCGCGCTGTTCATACTGCCTGCACTGATTCCTATAATAATGCCTTCAAAGTCCTGTATCTTTTCTCTCAGACCAATTCTCCGGAAAAAAGCATTCTGCGTCGGCACATGACCTCCTCCGAGGAAAATCACATCATAAGAAGCCAGGATCTCCTGTGAAAAATCGATTGTCCTGTCATCCCACAAATCAAAGTCGCTAATACTAAGACCTGATTTTTCTACTGCTCCGGCAAAAAAGGCTGTCATCTCATCATTTTCCCAAAAACAAGCCGGAAATGCCGTAATCATCAAACATCTGGAATCTTTCTTCCACAATTTCTTCAGATTAATCACAAAATCATTCATTTCATCCAGACCTTCGGCCGGTCTGCTTCCATCCAGCGGTCCGGTAGGACTGCTTGTAAGAAATATGCTCTTCATATACACTCCTCCTCGTATAAAGCTAGTATTACTATAACGTGTTATTTTCTATTTGTCTATGTCCTTTCCACCGCATATCCTCGCTAATAAAAAAGTTCTTTCATCTAAATTCACAGAATTTTCACACTTTTTATTATCACTCGCTATTGACGAGTGATAACATATGTGTTATAGTACAAATAGAACATGGGAAGAGAAATAATTATCTTCCCGATATTCATAAATCAACACTTCGGATTTCTCCGATAGTGCAAACTTCAGTTTATGTCATGAAAGGAGATATGACTTATGTTAATGCCTAGTATTTTTGGAGAAAGTTTATTTGATGATTTTATGGATGGTTTTGCTTTTCCGGACATCGATAAGAAATTATACGGTAAACATGCTTCCCATATTATGAAGACCGATGTCAGAGAAAAGGACAACACTTATGAAGTGGATATTGATCTTCCGGGATTTAAGAAAGATGAGATTCAGATTCAGCTTGAAAAAGGCTACGTAACAGTAAGTGCTGCAAAAGGACTGGATAAAGATGAGAAAGATAAAAAAGGTAAATACATCCGCCGTGAACGTTATGCCGGAAATGTAAGCAGAAGTTTCTATGTAGGTGAACATGTTCAAAAAGAAGACATTCATCCGAAATTTGAGAATGGTATTCTATCCTTTACTGTTCCGAAAGAACAAAAAGTATTGGAGAATGACCCCCACTCCATTTCTATTGAAGGTTAATAATTCAGACAGGCAGGACAAAATGTTCCTGCCTGTCTACAGTCTGAACCCTTCTTTGTGAGAAGGGCTATTTTATGTCTTTTATTCAGATATAATCTTGTGTTTTACTTTCCACTATAATTCTTTATTTTGTCAGCACTTTTTTACAATACTTGTGTGCTCCACAATTTGGACAAACCAGTTTACGTTTTGTAAGGGTATGGGGTCCCATAACATAATCCTTCATAGTTGGAATAAATCGAGTTTTACATTCCGGACATTCAAATGCTCCTGCATCTCGGTCAAGAACACAGGCAATAACAATCCCGATTACAAGTATACATAACCCCCAAATAATAAGAAATAGCCGCATCCAGGATTCCATTGCCAGTACTCCCGACAAAACAAACAAAGGGATAGCCGCAATTGAAGTAAGTAACGCTACCATTGCTGATAAAATAATTTTCTTTCTGTTTTCCTGTGCTTCTTTTACTAAATTCACCATATTTTCCTCCGCTTTCTTTTGATAATCTTCTTCAGAAACTCTTTCTCCGGATAAAAGTTCATTCACTGTTATTTCTAACTCATTGCACAGAGGCAATAGCAATGATACTTCCGGAAAACCATTTCCACGTTCCCATTTTGAAATTGTCTTATCACTGATTTCTAATTTTTCAGACAGCTGTTTCTGTGTATATCCTTTTCGCTTTCTCTCATCAGCAATAAATTTTCCAATTTTTATTTGGTCCATTTGATTTCCTCCTTTCTGAATTGATTATCCTTCAATTTTATTTAACTTCACACCCACGCCTCGTAGATAATGGTGAATTTCAGCGGATTCTACGCTGCGTAGATATGCTCCACACATATTCCATAATACTTTATGAGCGCATATTGTCTGTTATTTCCATGTGACAGGATATTTCAAATGCTTTGGGAGCTTTGTTCTGCGACTCCCTTTAGCTGCGTTTATCTGTCCCTGCGACAGAAACACAGCTTCCCTTAAATCCGCCCCATCAAAATTTGCATCTCTTGTGTCAGTCCTAATAAAAGTTGCACCTTTCAATTTGCAATTATGAAAATCAGATGCAATCAATGGTTTCATATTAAAATCAAAACCACTCAAGTTTTTCCCTCTAAAATTCCGGTTAAGAAAATTTGTCTCTGTTACTTTTTTTACTCCGAGAAATTTTTTTAATTCAACACAAGACTTTTTCAAAATATAATTAACCTTGTCCTGGTAAGAATCGATAGGATAATGAAGCATTTCCTCAATGGATAGCTTGCAAATTGCATCATTCTTCTGCAGAAGTTGTTCTATTTCCGGCAATAGTATCTCAGATGAAGCCAGCTTCTTACTCTCATATAGGAAAAAACGCAACTGAAACATTCTATATATCAAATTTATACAAGGTTTTCCTATCGGTTTATTCTGTGGGAATCCATCTGATTTAAAACAGTACAATGCGATACAACATAATCCACTGCACCTTGAACAATCTGAAACTAATCTATATGATTCATTTCTATCTTCAACAATAATATTCCTCTGATGTTTTTCCATTGAATGCGTTTCTCCTAACATTATTTGTGCTCAATAAATTGGAATCTAACTTGAGATCTTATGCAATTCTTGATTGACCTTCCAATAAACAGCAAGTGAGATTGCCATGGTAATGCAGTCCGGCACAGCCTGTGAAGCAATCTGTTTTTTATTCCGTCCTTTAATCTTATAAGATATATTTATAACAAGTATTTATACTTTGTCAATCACAGACTGGGCATGTTCCATTTTTTCTGAATGATTGCCCCCTTTGGATAACTTATAGCATGAAGAAATTCATGTAACGGCATCGCAACAAAAAATCCAATAATAAAAGACAGCGGCATAAACCATAAATTAAATATAAATTCATCCGATTGCGCCTTTTTTGTAAAAAAAGAAAACCTCCGTATGAAATGATATCATACGAAGGTATCATTATTGCAAATGAATATAATTTAGTTTTAATTTTTCTCATCATCTACAAACTCAAACAATTCTTCAACAGTAACCGAAAAGACTTTTGCGATATCCATTGCTAATTTCAATGATGGATTGTATCTTCCATTCTCCAAATGAACGATAGTTTCACGCCTTGCATGTACCAATTCTGCCAAATCAGCCTGTTTCAATCCTGCTTTTTCACGATATTCCTTAACTTTCGTTTTGAGAGCCATACTTAGACCCCCTTACTGTCCATAATACAGAAAATGATAAACCGAATAATTGCCAGAAGAAGGATTGCTCCGACTAGTGCATATCCTGCCATGACGCCATCTAAGATTGTAATTGCCCCTGCAAAGGCAATAACGACAGTAACAACGAGCATAATTTTCAGGCAGATCGAATCTGCACGTCTTAAGTTACAAATAGCCAATTCATCCTTTGTTTCCTTGCTATACTTACGAATACGGTCTGCTTGCATTACGAAAAATATGATTGTGAACCCGGCAACAGCATATTGAATGGACATATAGTAGTCATGCCAATCCCGCCTTGCCCACATCCAATAATAACAAAACAGTAAAAGCGCATAAACAATTTTCGTTCCAACTAATTCTTTCAATGAGACTTTTGATTTCATAACTAAAACCTCCATGTGATATATTTATAACTTATGCGTGTTATAAATATATCACATGTTTTATTCTAAGTCAATAATCAAGTGAATTATTTCTAACATTATAATGTTAGAAAAAGTCGATGGTCTGTATGTTCTCACAAATCCATCGACTCTGCTTCACATCATATTAGTATTTGGTAAAATTCCAGTTTCCGATTTCAAATTTAAACACTTTCAGTTGGAAATACAGTCATCTTCCTCAGACCATTTCTTGTTGCTGACGGTATATTTTCTCCTTTATAAAGATCCTTAGTTCAAAAAAGAGCATAAACAGTGTTGCAATCAAAAATCCAATCATCAAAATCCTATGGCAGACTGCAAAATAGGCAACATATGCCACAATAGCCAATAAGTACACAATAACCAATATGTGCCATTTCTTAGCAGAGCTATCGGCAATTATTTTCTTTTTTACGGTAACATTTCCCTTAATCAATTCGTCCAGGCTAAGCTCAAATTCATCACTGATTGCAATCAGGTTGGCAACATCGGGAATACCTTTGTCCGTTTCCCATTTGGTAATTGCCTGTCTGGACACATTTAACTTTTCAGCAAGCTGT
Organism: Sporofaciens sp. SGI.106; assembly: GCF_050314255.1. NCBI lineage: Bacteria > Bacillati > Bacillota > Clostridia > Lachnospirales > Lachnospiraceae > Sporofaciens > Sporofaciens sp. SGI.106. Next base: position 6,379 of record NZ_JBNPMZ010000008.1, on the reverse strand, counting down.
TCCTGTGAAAGACCTGCTTGTTTTCTTTGTTCTCTGATTTTTTCTCCTAAACTCATTTTTGAATCCTCCTCATTTTTGTTTGCACGCTCATCATAGCGATTCTGCAAGAATTCCACAAGAAACAAGCGATTACATTTATGCTACTTAACGTAGCAAGTGCAAAATGTTGCTCAATTTAAGAAAATGTGTTTCAACAATCCAATCAAAAAACTAATCGCCGCCGTAACAACAGTACTAATGATAGTCTCTGTCCGAGAAAAGAACTGGAATCTGTCGTATTAGAGATACCAAACCAAGCCATTTTCTGTTGCCTGAATCATTGCCCCCTTTGGATAGCTTATAGCATGAAGAAATAAGAGATAAGCCTTATAAAAACAGCTTAATTATCTCTTTTGCCCACGAAAGGTAGGTCGGAACAATTGTATCAAGCGATTTCTTTACAGCAGCAATGTCCTGTGTGGAAAACTCTCCGATTTTTTGAAATACATTTCCTGTGGCTTCGGTATCTCCCAAAGCAATTAAAGCCCGTGCGTTATCACCTATATGCCACAGAGGCATACCCCATATAGCTTTTTCGCCTAATGTCATAGTGCGTCCTCCTATCTGAACAACTTGTTCGTATTAATGATACCTGTTTAATGTCTGAAAGACCACCACAATCGAAGTTCTAAATGTAAACTACAGGTTGCATTGATAGTTTTTGAGGCTTTTATCCATTATCGAACTGCATACCTTCGACTAAGTCAATCTCCGTCTTCATGGTCTTTGATTCTTCAATCGTAATGACGCCGTTCTCTCCGACTTTTTCCATTGCATCGGCAATCATCTCACCGACTTCTTCATTACCGGAAGAGATTGCAGCTACTTTTGCAATATGTTCCTTACCTGTAACAGGATGGCTCATTTCTTCAATCGCCTGTACAGCTACATCTGCTGCCTTCTTCATTCCTTTTCTTAAAACAATTGCATTTGCACCTGCTGCAATATTTTTCATTCCTTCTTTCACAAGTGCCTGTGCCAGAACTGTAGCGGTTGTTGTTCCATCTCCTGCAATGTCGTTTGTCTTGGTAGCCACCTCTTTTACAAGCTGTGCTCCCATATTTTCAAAACGATCTTCCAATTCAATCTCTTTTGCCATGGTCACGCCATCGTTTGTAATTAATGGTACACCGTAAGATTTATCCAATACAACATTTCTTCCTTTTGGTCCCAATGTTACCTTTACTGTATCTGCCAGTCTGTCTACGCCGGCTTCCATCTTTTTTCGAACATCAATATCAAAACTAATCTCTTTTGCCATGATAATTTCCTTCTTTCAACAGTTATTACTCTACAATTGCCAGAATATTGTCCTGGCTTACAATTTTATATTCTTCGTCGCCAATTTTTACTTCTGTTCCGCCATATTCAGATAGAATGACTTTATCTCCTTCTTTTACCTGCATGGCAACCTTCTGTCCGTCTTTACATTTTCCCGGACCAACTGCGATTACTACAGCTTCCTGCGATTTTTCTTTTGCGCTGTCTGGCAGAATGATTCCTGATTCTGTCTTTTCTTCAACATCCTGATACTGAAGAACTACTTTGTCACCCAATGGTTTTAATCTCATGTGAATAACCCGCCTTTCTTTTGTTTGCACTCTTTTTAGTTGAGTGCCACCGCGTTTTGCAAAAAAATATGTTTCTGCCGAAACACATTTTGTTTTTAAACTTTTTAATTTTAAAACATTATATCGCCTGTATTTTTCTTGTCAATAGTTTTTCGGAATAATAAAAAAAGATGCAAAGCACTTTAATCATTACTTTGCATCTTTTCATCAATTAAATTAATTCATTTATATTATTCCTGATTTTTTCCGATACTGCCCAAAAAACCTTCAATTCTTCTTCCGACACACCTTTTAAAATCATACTGTTCATTGCTTCCCTTCTATTCGTCATTTCTGTTACCAGTTCCTTCGCAAAATCAGCTATTTCATAATGAATACATCTTCGATCATTCTTATCCGGTATCGCAATAAGATAATTTTTCCTGCAGAGACTGTCAACTGCCTGTGAAATATGTCCACGATTCATCATTAACTGATGGTAGATATCCGTAGCGGTATTATGTGTTCCGCATTTTGAGAGGAAGTATAATATCTCCAGTTCTGCTCTTTTCATATTATATTTTTCCCGTAATTCAGTGCTCTGTTCCTCATAATCTGAGATCAGTAATTATTTCATTTCGCAAAGTTCACAAAATCTCCACATATTTTTTAGCACTCTCTATTGACGAGTGCTGATATTCGTGTTATATTGCACATAGAACAAAGGAAGGAAAAAGATTTTTCTTACAGGCAGGCAGGGCATAAAAGGCCCTGCCTGTTTCTAAAAACCAATTATATTCCGAAGGAGGTTTTTAATATGAGTACAAGCATTAGGAATTAACTACTGTTTGGAAAACTGTGCCTGCAAAAATTCATACAGTAATCGGTTGGTCGTACGGTTGATCCGCTCATCCTCCAGAAGTTCCCCAAATGGTTCGGAAAGGTCACACTCCCCACAGATATCCACTCCGATCACTTGTTGGCAAAGAAAGACTTCTTTCAATATCCTCTCTAGCATTGCAACGGACATCGTTCCCTGACTCCAGTTTGTACGGGCACTATAGCGGTCCAATACATCCTTGTCAATGGAAATATAAACCGGCAGATTCTGTCGGATTTTTTGGATTTCTTCCTCCATATCTTCCACCTCAATTTCCTGCATGCTTATACAAACAAGTTTTTCCATCCGTTCCTTCGGAATTTTCTTCAGGCTTTGGCGCGACGGACCAATGAGGATCAGTTGCTTTAAAAATTGATTTTTCTGCAATAGTTCCCCAGCCCAGCTTCCACAACTGGTCAGGTCATGAATCATGGGCTGCTGCATATCAGAATGATGATCAAATAAAACTAATGAAAATGGCTGTTTTATCTTTTCCACGAAAAACTTCGTAACATAATGATAATTCCCATTATCCAGAAAGTGGATTCCTTCCGGACCATTTTTCTCAAGACGGTGCCTGATTTCTTCTTCGGCCTCCCTGGTACAGTACATAGTAGTCCCATTGATATCACTTAAGTCCAGTCTTCTTGCTTCCTGAACCCACTCTTTCGTCTCTTCACTGTATATATGAGAAAAATCCAGGAACACTACTTCATTATTCTTCATTGAATCCTCCTCTTCCATACCCCAAATAAAGTTCGCACCTTAGAGGTGTGGGAAGTGTTAATATTTATTTCTTGTTCCGCTGATAAAACTCTTTCAAATCAGCTTTCACTTCATCTGGCAGTATTGTTTTCTTTATCCCTTCAATAGCACCTTCCAGTTCCATTAACCGATTGATACAAGCCGACTCATCAATTTCTTGTATTTTTTACCAAGCTGCCTTAGCACCAACTTTCTTTAACTCATCAACAGAGTATATGCCTACCTGTATTCATATTATTATAGGATATTTTCGCACAGAACTCTTTAGGATATCCTCTGTCCAGCAATACCTTATATAATTCGTCCGTTCGTTCCGATGCCATTAGCATTCACTCCTGTTATTTCAAAAATCCGCTAAATTAAAATTCCTTCCAGATGATCCAGCTCATGCTGACAGATCTGTGCCGGCCAGCCACTCAGTTTCTGTCGATGTTTTTTCCAGTTCATATCATAATATTCCACTTCGATATTTTCATATCTCGTAGTTTTTCTCACACCGGTAAGAGAGAGACATCCTTCTTCCGTCTCATACGGAGTATCCTTGCTTAGCAGTACCGGATTAAACATCACAATATCTATAAATCCCATATTCACAATAATGACTCTCTTTTTCACACCGATCATATTTGCAGCCATACCCACACAACCGGAACGATTTGCCTGTAAGGTATCCTGCAGATCTTTCCCCACCTGCAGATCTGCCTTTGTAGCAGGTTCTGATTTTTGTCCCAGAAAGAACACATCTTTCATTATCGGTTTTACCATCTATCATTCCTCCATGTCATATCATCTCTTTTTCTGTGAGTTACTGAATTCATCCACCATATAAGAAAATCCGGTAACTTCCCAAAATGCCTCGTGTTTCCTTTTTCTTTTTTGCCTTGCATTTTCTTTCAGCATATCATTCTTGATTTCAATCTGTTGATTCAGAGAACCAATCTGATCCATTACTTCATCATATAAATTCAATTGTTCAGAATCTGCAAATGGGAGGAGAATTTTCAAGTGTTGATATCTTTCTTCAATCAATTTCTTCCTTTTTTCTTAAACAATCCCATTTGATCAATCCCTCCGAACTATATAGTGATTATATCAACAAAATCATATTTCTACCATAGCGAGGTTTTTTCATTTCCATGTTGTATAAGGGACTCTCTTTTCCCATATAAGTGAAAGGTTCTTTTTCTAAGAGCAAGATCCACCCGTGTTTAACAGTAGTGCCATTTTGGCAACTATTCCACTTACGGGTTTTCATCTTGATGGGGATTACGGTCTTCGTTCCACTACGGTCCGCGCTAAACGCAGGTCCACTGGACCTGCAGCGCCCCCATGCCCTCGTTTTTGACATCACAGATGTCTTCTGGCTTCCACTAAAAAGTGGTCGCAGCAACATAGGTGCAAATGGAAGGGAGGAATATGCATAGAACAAATAAAAGGAAAGATGTTACTCATCCACATTTTGTAGCTGTAAGACTTACTGATGCAGATAAGGCTCTTTTAGATCAGGGGGCATCCACACTTGGCATTTCCAGATCGGAGTACTTGAGAAAATTACTTCTTGAAAAGGAAATTACAAACAGAATCGAGGTTGTAGCTGACATGGATGAACTAAGAAACTTGGTCAATGAATATGGAAAAATCGGATCAAACCTTAATCAGATCGCAAGATATTTTAACACTGGTGGGGAAATCTCTGCGGAAATGAAAGATGAAATCCGGCAGTGTATCTCTGATCTGTTTTCCTTAAGAAAAGAAGTACTACGAATGGCAGGTGTATTGCATGGCCATAATCAAACACATTAAAAGCAGAAATGCAAATTATTCCGATGCACTGGAATATCTGCTTTTCCAACACAACGAAAAAACAGGAAAACAGATTCTTGATGATTCCGGTAGGAAACTGTTGAGAGAAGAATTCTATATGGACGGACTGCATTGTGACCCAATAGCTTTTGACAAAGAGTGCGAAAAGACAAATACATTTTTTCACAAAAATCAAAAAAGAGGGGATATCAAAAGCCACCATTACATCATCAGTTTTGACCCTGCCGATGCAACAGAATGTGGACTCACCGGAGAAAAGGCACAGGCATTATGTCTGGATTTTGCCAGAAAAAACTTTCCTGGTTATCAGGCACTGATCGTCACTCATACGGATGGGCATAATGGCTCCGGTAACATTCATACCCATATTGTCATTAACAGTGTCCGGAAATATGCAGTTGACCGGCAGGATTACATGGACAAGCCACATGAGCATGAAGCCGGATTAAGCACCGTTCCACAACAAGATTTCTAAATCATTTAAAAAAAGAAGTCATGGAGATGTGTGACCGGGAAGGGCTCCATCAGGTGGACCTGCTTTCTCCGGCACCTGCAAAAATGACAAGAGGAGAATACTGGGCAAAGACGCATGGACAAGAGAAAACGGATCAAGTGAATGAGAAAATCCGTGCTGCCGGACTAAAACCGGCTTCGAGTGTATTCCAGACACAAAAGCAATTTCTGCAGAATGCCATTAATGACTGCTCGCACTTATCCGGAAGTTTCGATGAATTCCAATCTCTGCTTTTGGACAAATACAATATTTCTGTCATTGAGAAAAGAGGAAGCTACCGATATTTTCATCCGGACAGGGATAGACGGATCTCCAGACAAATGTAAAGGCAATGCAGAATCAGTCTTATGCCCGGAAAGTGAAGATCAGCAATCTGCAGCAAATGGCAGATACCTTGATTTATATTCAGGATCACGGTTATGACACCAGAGAAGATCTGAGAAAACAGGAAACTGACATCCGGTTAAAGATAGAAGAAGCGCAGGAACATCTTTGTTTTTTGCAAGCACTTTTTGGAGAAAAATGAAAAATATTCTATTTTACAATAAACATGCACATACCTTCTCATACGTCGGTTATCAGTTCTTCCGGAACCGTCCGATAGCCTTTTGCCAGGATCCGAATTCTCCGCCTCTCTCTCCTTAATGTCAAGTTCAGGTTCATCCCGGCTTTTCTGGCTGATTTTTTTGACAGAGCTTTCTCGGAACGTTTCTTCCGTCAGTCCTTCTCTTGTCATTTTAGAAAAGATCTTGTCTTTCGCTGTATATTCTTTTCCTGCCATCTTTCCTCCTTTCCATCGAAATAGAC
>NZ_JBNPMZ010000007.1:0-131230 GCF_050314255.1 Sporofaciens sp. SGI.106 | reverse complement strand
GTACAGGAAGCGGCAAATTTTCATCTTGACATATATAGATTCTCGATATATTATATAGTTAATCGATATGTAGATGACCGATATGTGCGTTGTTGTATGTGGAGTAAGACAGTTATGAAAAATGGAGGTGAATGATTATGGCAGTTGAAAAATCTCTGGTTTCCGGCAGTATGACGATGTTGATTCTGAAGCTTTTATCTGAAAAGGATATGTATGGCTATGAGATGATAGAAACTCTTCGCAGTCGGTCTCAGAATGTGTTCGAACTGAAAGCCGGAACACTTTATCCGCTCTTACATGGGCTGGAAGATAAAGGGATGGTAACAGGCTATGAACAGGAATTTTGCGGAAAGGTGAGAAAGTATTACAGCATTACTAAGCAGGGGAGAAGTATGTTGGCAAAAAAGACAGAAGAATGGCGTGAGTATGCAGATGCAGTTACACAGGTTCTGGCGATGGGGGTGTAATGTATGGACATGAATTGTATGGATGAATATATTAGAAACGTATTAGAACAGGTACGGTGCAGGAAAGCCCATGAAATGATCGAAGAGGAAATACGCAATCATATGGAAGATCAGGCAGAAGCAAATGTGGCTGAGGGGATGTCACGGTCGGAAGCATTAGAAGAAGCCGTTCGAGATATGGGTGATCCGATAGAGGTGGGAATAGCCATGGACCGGATTCACAGACCGGCTTTGGCATGGGATATGGTTTTGATGGCTGCCGTTATCAGCATAGCCGGAATTGTTATCCATATTGCTATCGGGAATAATCGGATGGAGAGCTTCCGTTTTGCCTTCCACACCATATTTGGTTTTGGGATAATGCTGTTCATTTACCGCCTGGATTATACCGTTATTGCAAAGTATGCTAAAATCATTGCCGGATTCATGATAGGAGTGTCTGTGTTGGCGGTTTCCGGGTGGGGTCTTATGATTAACGGAAGGGTAAGCCATATTTACATAGCCGGAATCAGTATATCACTTTTTGCCATGTTAATGCTCTATGTGCCGGTTTATGCAGCGGTTCTTTATCAATACCGGGGAAGCGGAAGAAAAGGGATTGTGCTGGCATTAATATGGATGATCATCCCGGTTTTCACAGCGCTTCGGATGCCAAGCTTGAATCTGGCTGTGATTCTTTTGTTTTCTATGGCAGTTGTATTGTCAATTGCCGTATATAAAGGCTGGTTTCGTATTGCAAAGCGCAGGATGATTCTTCTGTTATGGGGAATCATTGCAGGAGGTCCGGCAGTTTTCTTGGGTATCGCAATAAAATGTCATTGGCTTGCAGATTATCAGATGGCAAGATTGAAAGCTATTTTTGGTCAGGGAGAAGAGAGTTATTTGAGAAAAATTCTGCGCACTTTATTATCAGAAAGCAGTGTGATAGGAGGAAGTTCTTCCGATACAGTCAGACAGATGCTGGATAATCCAACGTTTGAGTATAGCAGAGATTATATTTTCGTATACCTGATTGCTGCTTACGGGATGCTTGCAGGTTTGTTGGTGTTCGGTGTTCTTGTTTTTCTGATGGTTAGAATATTTCGTATTTCGTTTAATCAAAGGAACGAGCTGGGAATGCTTGTGGGATGCGGCTGTGGAACCGTATTCTGTTGCAATGCTATTATAAATATTCTGATGAGCATGGGATTTTTACCGGCAGCTCAGTCTTATCTTCCGTTTTTTTCGGCGGGAGGAAGCAACATCGTGGTAAGCTATATCATGCTGGGTATCATCCTGAGCATTTACAGATATAAAAATATCCTGCCCGCTCATCAGCAAAGAACACCGAAGAGAGGCAGGATACCGATCATCAGAGGATAAGTTCAAAACCATAACATCCTTTTTCAAAACCGTATTTTTCATAAAAAGCGTGGGCAGAGGTGCGGGGAAATCCGGAATCCAGGATCATAGCCTTGCAGCCTCTGTCCACAGCAAGTTCCCTTGCATGATCCATCAGTGCAGTACCATATCCCTTTCCCCGTAAATTTTCATCAATGATAATACTGGAAACATAACAGGTCAGCCCTGCCATCCAGAAGGTGTTAAAATAACAGCCATGGCAGAATCCGACACATTTATTTTCATCAAAAAGGAAAAATGCAAAAGAATCGGGATCTGTAATAATTTTTTTATACACATCATATACTTCAGTACGGTCATAACTATTGTATGTCCATAATTTTTCAATAAAGTCGAAAGCAATGTCAAAATCTTCAATCGAAGCAGTTTTAAATTCCATAATAATCTCCTTAAAAATCAATAAAAAAATAAAGAAGCAGCAGAGGCCACTTCTTTGTTCTTATTTATTATACGAGTTGAAGGAGGGAATGTCAATTCAGATTTTCATAGGCATTTCAGCCTGAAAAATCCAATTTGATGAAAAAGATAAAAAATCGGTATTCATAAGAAGGAGGAAGTGCTACAATGAAAATGACTCAAGAAAATTACGTAGAGAAGGATTGGAATATGATACTGTATAAAGGCCGTCCCGAAGACGTTTCGGGACGTAAGGAAAAGGAAATCAAGGTATATGATGTACTGGATTCATTGGGAATCTCATATTACAGGACAGACCATGAAGCGGTGGGAACCATTGCAGACTGTCTGGAGGTGGACAAGATTCTGGGAATCAATATCTGTAAGAATCTGTTTTTGTGTAACAGACAGAAGACTGCGTTTTATTTACTATTGATGCCGGGAGAAAAGACACTCCAGACGAAGGAACTGTCAAAGCAGATACCAACCTCAAGGCTGTCATTTGCCTCGGGAGAAGATATGGAAAAATATCTGAATGTAACACCGGGTTCTGCAACGATAATGGGGCTGATATTCGATCCGGAGAATAAGGTACAGCTTCTGGTAGATGAAGATGTGTTACAGCAGGAAGAATTCGGCTGCCATCCGTGTGTGAATACATCCAGTCTGAAGATGAAGACGGAGGATGTATTTGGGAAATATCTGGAAGCGGTACATCATGATTATATTACGGTGAAGTTATGTTAAAAAGGACAATAGAGAATTTCAGTCTTGCGCAGATCTGCGATTCGGGAGAGTGTTTTCGAATGAATCAGATTAGCGAAGATACTTACAGTGTGATTGCTTCCGGACGATATCTGGAGGTGGAACAGCACGGAGCAGAGGTCACATTTTTTTGTGATGAAGAGGAGTACGAAGAATTCTGGAAAATATATTTTGATCTGGACATAGATTATGCGTCATATATAGCGCGGATTAATCCCAATGATACATATCTTAGGAATGCAGCAGAATTTGGCTCGGGGATACGGATATTGCGGCAGGATCTGTGGGAAATGATCGTCTCATTTCTTATCTCACAGCAAAATAATATTGTCCGTATCCGCAGATGTATCCAGAATATCTGCGAGAGCTACGGAGAACAAAAATTAAATGACAGGGGAGAGGTATACTATGCTTTTCCCACGCCGGAGGCGCTGGCAAACCTGACGGACGATGCTTTGAAGGAATGTAATCTGGGATACCGGAGCAAATATGTGGTGAGAACGGCAAAAAGTATTGTGGCAGGCGAAGTGGATCTGGATGCTGTGAAAGAAATGCCGTATAAAAAAGCAAAGGAAGAATTGTTGCAGTTATTTGGTGTCGGAGAGAAGGTTGCGGACTGTATCTGCTTGTTTGGATTGCATCATCTGCAGGCGTTTCCCGTTGATACGCATATCCGACAGGCGCTGGAGATGCATTATAAACGGGGATTCCCCAGAAGACGCTATAAAGGATATGAGGGTGTACTGCAGCAGTATATCTTTTACTGGGAGTTGCGTGGTGGGGATTAGTACAATGAAAATTACTCAAGAAAACAAGGAGGAGTATAATGGAAAAAATCATATCTGAATCGACCTATTTTTATACGGCAGGAGAGGAGAACGCTGAGTCATATCGAATTACGCTTCGTTTACAGGATGCTATTGATGGCAAACTCCTTCAGGAAGCGGTTGACAGGATGGCACAGCGCTATCCTTACTATATGGTGAAGTGTGAGCGAAATGAACGGGAATATTATCTCGAGAGAAATACAGCTCCGATTGTGGTTAAACATACAGATGAACCGGCCCGTCTGGGTAGTCGGGAGAATAATGAGTATCTGTTTGCAGTTACGTATTTTGAGGATGCTATATATCTGAATATGTTCCACGGCCTTACGGATGGAAACGGGGCAATGGAGATGTTGCGGACACTTGTTTATTATTACTGTCTCACCAGATATGACTCATCTCTTTCTTCAGAGGGAATCCGGGCAGGAATTGAAATTTCAAAAGAAGAAACTGTAAATCCTTATGAGGAGATTATGAGTGGAAAGCGAAAACTACCTGAGCCGAATGTAGAATTTATAAAAAAATGCAGCAGCAGGGTACAGAAAAATGGTGGATTTGATAAAGGGAAAGCTCTGAATTTGCATGAGGATACGCGTATTCATGTTACGGAACCGGTACACTATGCCCTGAGGATTTCAGAGAAAGAGATGATGCAGTATTGTCACAGACAGGATGGAAGTCCGGGGGTGGTGTTGTCTCTTATGATGGCAAGAGCAATAGACAGATTGAATCCCGAAAATGAGAGTTCCATTGTTGCCGGTATGGCTATTAATCTTCGTCCGGCGCTGGATACACCTCAGTATAAAGGTTCCCCGATAGGAATTACATTCCTGTCTTATGATGATGTGATAAAGGCAAAACCATTTACAACTCAGGCAACGGCATACAGAGGGCGTTTGATTCTTGCTTCGGACAAAGAGTTACTGTTGGCGGGTGTTGGAAATGCCTGTAAGTACTACACTATGATGGATCAGCTGCCGACGGTTGAGGCAAAGCGTGCAATGGCTAACAAAATGCGGGAGAGCTTTATGGGCAGAACCAGTTATGTTGTAAGTTATGTGGGGCAGGCAAAGATGGGCGAGGCAGAACGCTATGTGAAGGAAATTCAGATTGAAAATGAATTGGGAAATGACGGAATCGTGATTGAAGTCATAGCTGCAAATGGATATTTCTTTTTGGAATTTGCCCAGCAATGGGAGGAAGAGCTGTATTTTCAGGGATTTTGTGAAGAACTTACAGCTCAGGGGATTGGCTATGAGGTATTGAGTTACGGATCCCATTGTGTCCCTTGTGCCTGCCTTCCTTAGAGGGAGAATGATAGAGTGGAGAACGATAGTGGAATGAAGAAAAATGTGAATAAACATATATGTATTGGTATTCTGGCCCATGTGGATGCCGGTAAGACAACATTGTCGGAAGGCATCCTGTATTTGTGTGGGAATATACGAAAGCTTGGAAGAGTCGATTACAAGGATGCATTTCTGGACACCTTTGAGCTGGAACGCAGCCGGGGGATTACCATATTTTCCAAACAGGCAGAGTTCCGGTTGGGGGATATGCAGGCAACACTTCTGGATACTCCGGGGCATGTGGACTTCTCGGCGGAGATGGAGCGCACCTTGCAGGTGCTGGACTATGCCATTCTTGTCGTGAGTGGTGCAGACGGAGTGCAGGGGCATACACGTACCCTGTGGAATCTTTTGAAAAAATATTGGATTCCGGTGTTTTTATTTATTAATAAGATGGATCAAAACGGAACGGACAGGGATGCATTAATGGCTGAGATGAAGAAGCGGCTGGATGAATCCTGCATACTATTCGATGAAAGCGAGGAATTCCTGGAAAATATTTCCGTCTGTGATGAGACGGCTTTGGAAGAATATCTGGAACAGGGAAGGCCGGAAGACGACACCATTCGGCGAATGATCGGAGAGCGCAGAGTATTCCCCTGCTATTTTGGGTCTGCTCTCAAGCTGGATGGAGTACAGGAATTGCTGGATGGTCTGAAGAAATATGCGCAGCCGGGACGTGCTTTAAAGAATGATGCGGAGAATGGCTTTGGAGCCAAAGTGTATAAGATATCCCGGGACGATCAGGGAAACCGCCTGACCCATCTTCGGGTTACGTCTGGAATTCTGCATGTAAAGGACAGTCTGAGCGGTGAGACAAAATGCGGCGAATCCTGGGAGGAGAAGGTGAACCAGATCCGGGTGTACTCGGGAGAAAAGTATGAACTTTTGCAGGAGGCGGAGGCGGGAAGTATCTGTGCGGTTACGGGGCTTTCAATGACCTGTCCGGGCGAGGGGATTGGAAGAGAGAAGATGTCAGATAAGCCGGTTCTGGAACCGGTTCTGAATTATCAGATCATGCTTCCGAAGGACTGTGATGTGCATACGACGCTTCGCAATTTGAAGCAGCTGGAAGAGGAAGACCCCATGCTCCGGATTGTATGGAATGAGGAGCTGGGGGAGATTCATGCGCGGCTGATGGGCGAGGTGCAGACAGAGATTCTGAAAAGTGTGATCCGGGAACGGTTTGGCATGGAAGTGGAATTCGGAACCGGAAATATTGTATATAAAGAGACCATTGGAAAGACCGTGGAAGGTGTAGGACATTTTGAACCCCTCCGGCATTATGCGGAGGTGCATCTGATCCTGGAACCGGCGAAACGCGGCAGTGGACTGGAGCTCTGCAGTGACTGCAGTGAGGATGTGCTGGATAAGAACTGGCAGAGACTGATCCTGACTCATCTCGCAGAGAAGGTGCACAGAGGTGTGCTGACCGGGTCTGCTGTTACGGATATGAAGATCACGCTGGCAGCAGGCCGGGCGCATCTGAAACATACAGAAGGCGGGGATTTCCGGCAGGCGACCTACCGGGCGGTACGTCAGGGGCTGATGCAGGCAGAACCGGTTCTTCTGGAACCTTATTATGAGTATCGGCTGGAAGTTCCGGCGGAGATGGTGGGAAGAGCACTTACGGATATCCAGCGGATGGCGGGTACATTTGAGCCGCCGGAGACGGACGGCGAAATGGCAGTGATAAGCGGAAGTGCGCCGGTAGCCACCATGCGGGATTATCAGATGGAAGTGATCGGATACACGAAGGGCAGGGGGCGTCTGTCCTGTATTTTCAAAGGCTATGAGCCATGCCATAATCCGGAAGAAGTAATTGCAGAAATCGGTTATGATCCGGAGCGGGATCTGGACAATCCTGCAGGATCTGTCTTCTGTGCGCATGGAGCGGGATTCAATGTCCCATGGAATCAGGTGCCGGACTATATGCATCTGGAGAATCAGCTGGAAAAACGCGAGGTGGAAGCCAGAGCACGGGAAGAGGCGAGACGGCAGGAAGAAGCTTTGAAATCCGGCAATATGACAGGGAAAAAAGAAACCGGACGGGGCAAAACCGGAACCGGCAGGGCAGACCATCGTCCGTCCTGGAATGCGAAGGAAGAAAAAGAGCTGGAAGAAATATTTATCCGTACCTATGGGAAGATAGAGAGAAATACCGGTAATACTCTGAGAACTGTTTCAGCGGATAATGACAGGAAAAAGCAGAAGAAGGAAGAAGTAATCGAAGAATATCTGCTGGTGGATGGATACAACATCATTTTCGCGTGGGATGATCTGAAAGAACTGGCGAAGGAAAATATCGAGGCGGCGAGAAATAAATTGATGGATATTCTCTGTAATTACCAGGGCTTTAAAAAGTGTGCTGTCATTCTTGTATTTGATGCCTACAAGGTCGAAGGATACGCAATGGAAATTCAGAAATATCACAATATCCATGTGGTATATACAAAAGAAGCTGAGACGGCAGACCAGTATATTGAGAAAGTAGTACATCAGATCGGCCGGAAATATCACGTGACGGTTGCAACTTCTGACGGTGTGGAGCAGGTAGTTACCCTGGGGCAGGGCGGAAAACTGATATCCGCAAGAGAATTCCGGGAGGAAGTGGAAATCGTACGCCGCCAGATACAGGAGGAATGGGAAAGTCACAGGGAGAGCGGAAAGAATTATCTTTTTGACCACATGGATGATGCAATGCGGGAAGAGATGAATGAAGTACGGCTTGGACGAAAAGAATTTAAATAAAGGAGAAGAATTATGGATTTAAAAACATACCGATATGTGGTGGAAAAAATTGACGGAGACTATGCTATGCTCAGGAATATGGAGGAGGCTGACGCAGCGGCAGAGCCGAAAATGGTTGCGCGTGCGCTGCTGCCTGCGGAGATCCGGGAGGGGACGAAGCTGTTGTATGAATATCTGCAGTATAGTGTTATAGAATAATGCGGAACAGTTAAAGACACAGGAGGCATGTGACAATGAAGCAGAAATATACAGATTCACTATTTTCTTTTATTGAGGCTAGCCCTACGCCTTTTCATGCAGTTGAAAACATGAGGCGCTCACTTCAGGAAAACGGATATGTACAACTATTGGAAAGTGGGGAGTGGGAACTGAAAGCAGGAGGGAAATACTATGTGATCCGCAACGGATCTGCCCTAATTGCATTCCGGATTCCCGCGGGGACTTTTCGGGGATTTCAGATCATGGCCAGCCACAGTGATGCCCCATGTTTTAAAATCAAAGAAAATCCGGAGATAAAAACAGATGATTATTATGTGAAGCTGGATGTGGAAAAGTATGGAGGTATGCTGCTGGCACCATGGTTTGACCGTCCGCTTTCTGTTGCGGGAAGACTGGTGGTAAAAGATAAAGGGATGCTAAAAACTCATCTGGTTCAGATGGATCGGAATCTGGTTCTGATTCCAAATCTTGCCATTCACATGAATCGTGAGGCTAATGAAGGCTATAAATACAATGTGCAAAAAGATATGCTGCCTCTTTATGGAACAGAGCTTTCTAAAGGGAGTCTGAAAAAACAGATGGCAGAGGCGGCAGGTGTCTGTGAAGAGGATATTCTGGGAAGTGACCTGTATCTATATAACCGGATGCCGGGCAGTGTCTGGGGAGCGCAGGAGGAATTCATTTCCATAGGAAAACTGGACGATTTGGAATGTGTCTACGCCTCTCTTCAGGCGTTTCTCATGGCAGAGGATGGAGAAAGTATCCCGGTACACTGCGTTTATGATAATGAAGAAGTGGGGAGCGGAACGAAGCAGGGGGCTGCATCTACTTTCCTGAAGGATGTACTGACCCGTATCTGTGAGAGTTTTGGAGGAAATGCCTCCATGTATCGAAGGTTACTGGCATCCAGTTTCATGCTGTCGGCTGACAATGCCCATGCGGTTCATCCGAATTATCCGGAGAAAGCATGCCCTACCGAAAGACCATATCTGAACAGAGGAATTGTGCTGAAATACAGCGGTAATCAGAAATATACTACGGATGCAGTGGCAGCAGCTATGTTCCGTCAGATATGCGAGTCAGTGGATGTGCCCTGCCAGGTATTCACGAACCGCTCGGACATTGCCGGGGGATCTACGCTTGGCAATATTTCCGGTACGCAGGTTGCCCTTAATTGTGCGGACATTGGTCTGCCTCAGCTTGCCATGCATTCACCTTACGAAACGGCAGGGGGGCAGGATCTGGAGTATCTGATCAGGGCGGCCCAAAAGTTCTACGAATGCTCGGTGGAAGAAACCGGGTGTGGGGAATACTGTCTGAAAGGTTGTTCTTAAGTTCACGACATGGTATAATATTTATAGAAGATTTATGCACAAATGAAAGCCGAAAGGGGTTATGGATATGACAGAAGAATTAATTAAAGAACTGAAGCATGTGAAAAACTGTCTCGTTAATTTGGAAATGAGCGGAGATGCATGGGAAGAGAAACAGGAGATGATTCAGAAGCTGGAAGATGTAACCACATATCTGAAGGATGCTCTTGGACAGGGAATTGAGTTTTAGTATGATAGAAGCAATTGTATTTGACATGGATGGCCTACTTTTTGATTCGGAGCGGATCGTTCAGAAGTCATGGAATGTAACGGGAGAACAGCTTGGAGTTGGAAGAGTAGGAGAACATATTTATCATACGCTTGGGATGAATGTGAAAAGCAGAACAGAGTATTTTTATCAGGTATATGGGCCGGATTTTCCAATGGAAGCGTTTCATGCGGGGACACGGGAGAATTTCAGGCTGATTGCCGATCGGGAAGGAGTGCCGCTGAAGCCCGGGGCGAAGGAACTTCTGGAATATGGAAGAAATAAAGGGATTCGCATGGCAGTGGCAACTTCCTCCAGACGGGCATATGCGGAAAATCTGCTGGCTCAGGCAGGGCTAGACGACTATTTTGATGGATTCGTTTTTGGAGATATGGTGAAGAATGCAAAACCGGATCCGGAGATATATCTGGCTACCTGCAGAGAGCTCGGTGTCAATCCGTCAAATGCTCTTGCCCTTGAAGATGCGCCGAATGGAATTCGTTCCGCTTATGTGGCAGGATTGTATCCGGTCATGATTCCGGATTTGGTTGAACCGGATGATGAGATACGTAGAATGTCATATCGGATATTGGATTCACTCCATGATGTGATAGGGCTTCTTTCACAATGATTACGTGTTGAAATTTGGGGCGTTGCAAAATAGATGAGAGTCATGGAAACTGTCCCCGTTGCAAAAGCCTGCGGAGTGCTCCGCAGGCTTTAGTTGTTCTTATTCCGGAATTTTTGACAATGCTGCAGCGTCTGCAACCAGAGTAACATCCGGATGGAACTGAAGAATAGAAGCAGGTACTCTCGGTGTAACCGGTCCGAAGAAGGCATCACGGATAATATCTGCTTTGTCTTCGCCGCTTGCGATGATCAGGATTTTCTTCGCCTGCATGATAGTACCGATTCCCATGGTGTAAGCCTGTTTTGGAACTTCATCCGCAGAAGCGAAGAAGCGTTTGTTTGCTTCAATGGTGCGCTCCTGAAGGTCTACACAGTGAGTTGTTTTTGCAAAACTGTCTGAAGGCTCGTTGAATCCGATGTGTCCGTTATGACCCAGACCAAGAAGCTGCAGATCCTGTCCGCCAAGTTCACGAATCAGCGCTTCGTAGCGTACACATTCGGAATCTCCGTCAGAGGCAGTTCCATCCGGAACATTGGTAGATTCCTCCGGAATATTTACATGGTTGAACAGATGCTCATGCATGAAATAATAATAGCTCTGATCGTTGTCGCGAGTCAGACCTTTGTACTCATCCAGATTAACAGTTCTTACCTGGGAGAAATCCAAATCGCCCTTTTTATAACGTTTCACCAGTTTCTCATAAGTTCCAATAGGGGTAGAGCCGGTTGCCAGACCTAATACACAGTCCGGTTTTGCAATAATCTGGGCAGAAATAATATTTGCAGCCTTTCTGCTCATATCTTTGTAATCAGTTGTTTTTACAATTCTCATAATACACTCCTTCTCATGACATAGTATTTAAATGTACTCCGGTATACTGACAATGGCGCAGTTATCCCTGTGTTGATGTATCAGGCACGTGTCAGAACAGCCGTTGCAAAAAACTCCGGAACATGAAATGTAGGTGTGGAGGTCCGTATTGGTGAAAAAGAAGCATAATGCTCAATCTCAGCCGTCTCTGAAATCTTATAAAGATTAAAGCTGAAGGTATCCCCTTCCTTCAGTGAGAGACTTCCGTAAATATGTTCCAGAATGTGGAGCGGAATCCGTAAGTTTACCGCCCATCGGTCATCTGATATTTCGGCTTTACAGTCGAATTCCCGGTATTCGGCTTCGGTAAAATAAGAACGGTAGGTGCGGGCAGCGCCATATCCTGCCAATAAAGCTCCGTTCGCATTTGCCTCAAAATTGAGATATACCGGGGAGTAGCTGCCTTTCGGCTCGAACTGAAAGAAAGCTTCCACTGCGCTGTCCTGATATACCGGACTATTTTTCTCGGTATAAGTGCGCAGAGGATCACACTCCTCACATACCATACGCAGGTAGAACCCATCATCGGGGATGAATCCCAGATATGCATAGGTGCGTGGAATGGATTTGGTGCCCCAGAGCAGATGACGGATCTCAAAGGGCGTTGTTTGATTCAGTTCGTTTGGGTTTGTTAAAATATGTATTTTTTCCATATCTTAAATGTATCAGAATGGTGCGAGAAAAACAAGAGGGTACAGGTCAAATGTCAATTGGGGACGTAGTAAAATGCATTTTACTACGTCCCCAATTGACATTCCCAGCGCCCGGAAGCTCCGCAGGGCAGCACCAGCCCGGTACTGGTAACGGGCAGTCCGATTTCCTGAGACTCTACTTTTCCGCGGTAGGATTTGAGCTCTGTGCTCAGCATGTAGGTGAGCACGGCAGGAGCCAGTCCCGTGGTGTAAGAGTTTACAAGGAAGAACAGTGGGTCATCCGAAAGGATGTTGGTACAAAGTTTGATAAAGTGGTGGATGGAATCTTCGATTTTCCAGATTTCACCTTTAGGGCCTCTGCCGTAGGATGGCGGATCCATAATGATGGCGTCGTAATGGTTGCCCCGGCGGATCTCGCGCTCTACGAATTTGACACAATCATCCACCAGCCAGCGGATAGGAGCATCCTTAAGACCGGAAGATACTGCGTTTTCTTTCGCCCATGCGACCATGCCTTTGGAGGCGTCCACATGAGTTACGCTGGCGCCGGCAGCGGCTGCGGCCAGGGTGGCACCGCCGGTGTAAGCAAACAGATTCAGTACCTTGACAGGTCTTCCGGCGTTTCGTATTTTATCGGAGAACCAGTCCCAGTTGGTGGCCTGCTCCGGGAACAAACCGGTATGCTTGAAGCTGAATGGTTTCAGGTTGAAAGTCAGATCCCGGTAATGAATCTGCCACTGCTCGGGCAGATCGAAGAATTCCCATTCACCGCCACCCTTTTTGCTGCGGTGGTAGTGACCGTTCATCTGTTTCCAGCCCCGGTTTTTCTTCGGAGTGTCCCAGATAACCTGCGGATCCGGACGCACCAGAAGATAGTCCCCCCAACGCTCTAATTTTTCCCCTTTACTGCAGTCTATTACTTCATAATCTTTCCAGTTGCCGGCAATCCACATGTCTCACATACCTCTTTTCGAATATTTGCGTATTTATGGGCATTTTATCATAATCTGCAAAGAGAGTCAAAATATTGTTGTAAAACAAAACTTAAGGTTTACCTTTTGGGGAATCAGTGATAGAATATGTCTATAAGTGAAGAAGCAGGGGGCTTTCGAAAAAAGCGGGTCGTAAAGAGCCGCTTAAAATTGATGAAAATGAAAAGAGGTAAAACAAATGATTACAGTTAATGCAATGGGTGATAATTGCCCGATTCCAGTTATTAAAACAAAAAAAGCAATGCAGGCCTTGACTGGTCCGGAGACCATTGAGGTGCTGGTAGATAATGAAATCGCAGTACAGAATGTAAGTAAAATGGCATCCGCAAGCGGTGGACAGGTGTCATCAGAAAAACTTGGGGATAAAGAGTTTAAAGTGACAATCGTAATGGCAGGGGCACCTGCAGCACAGACAGAGGAAGAAGGAGAGAGCTGTATGCCGGATAGAAGAGATAATACTGTAGTGGTTGTATCATCAGATCGTATGGGAACAGGTAATGATGATCTGGGAAAGGTTCTGATCAAAGGATTTATCTTTGCAGTAACTCAGCTGGATACTCTTCCAAAGACCATACTTTTCTATAATGGAGGAGCTACACTGACATGTGAAGGATCTGATTCTCTGGAGGATCTGAAATCACTGGAAGCACAGGGAGTAGAGATCATGACCTGCGGTACATGTCTGGATTATTACGGAATGAAAGAAAAACTGGCTGTAGGAAGCGTGACAAATATGTACAGCATTGTAGAGAAAATGGCTGGCGCTTCTAATATTATCAAACCATAAGGCAAGACAACGAGGAGGAAGTTTAAAGTTATGAAATCAGATGTCAGATTAACCCAGCTAACTAAGACAGCAGGATGAGCCGCTAAGATCGGTCCGGAGACCCTTGCTCAGGTTCTGAGCAAGCTGCCGAAATTTCAGGACGACAACTTAATTGTCGGTATTGAAACGTCCGATGATGCAGCCATCTATAAGGTTACAGATGAAATTGCTATGATCCAGACGGTCGACTTCTTCACTCCAATTGTCGATGACCCCTACATGTTTGGACAGATAGCAGCAGCAAATTCCCTGAGTGATGTGTGGGCAATGGGAGGAGAGCCGGCGGTAGCACTGAATATCGTAGGTTTCCCGAACTGCCTGGACCCGGCGATTCTGGGAGACATCCTTGCGGGAGGCGCAGATAAAGTGAAAGAAGCGGGAGCAGTCCTGGTGGGAGGCCACTCCGTACAGGACGACGAACCGAAATACGGACTGTGTGTGTCCGGGTTCGTTCATCCCGATAAGATATTTAAGAACTATGGCTGCAGGCCGGGCGATGTACTGGTCCTGACGAAGCAGATAGGAAGCGGTGTCGTAAATACTGCTATCAAAGCAGATATGGCTTCGCCTGCCGCAATACGGGAGGCGCAGACGGTTATGGCATCATTGAATAAAAAAGGCAAGCAGGCAGTGGAAAAATACGATGTGTCTGCCTGCACCGATATAACCGGATTCGGGCTTCTGGGTCACTGTGTGGAGATGGCCTCCGCAAGTGATGTGACCTTTGAGCTCAATGTCAGGGATATTGCGTATATGGAAGACGCAATTGATTACGCGAAAATGGGGCTGATCCCTGCGGGAGCATACAAGAACCGGGGATATTCCATTGGGAAAGTGGAAACGGGATCTGTGGAAGAACATTACATTGATCTTCTCTACGATCCGCAGACATCCGGAGGCCTTCTCATCAGCGTAAGCCCGGATAATCTAAAAGAAATGCTGGCGGGATTTGAGAAAGCCGGCATGGATACTACTGTATCCGTTATCGGAAAAGTAGCGCCGAAGAGTGATAAGCTCATCCGGTTATTTTAAAAAATAGAAACCACAGGAGAAGGGAACTCATTAATTATGAATAAAAATACCTTATACCGTAGTATCCCCAAGGTGGATGTATTGCTTGAAGATCCAGACATTCAGGCAATGATTGACCTGTACAGTCGGGATACCGTAATGGAGTCCATTCATATTGAGACAGATAAGCTTCGCTCCTTCATTGGAAAATGTGACGATGAAGAGGCAGCGAAGGTGCAGATTGAGATGTTGAAAAACCATATCGAGATGACCGTTGCGGCTATGCATGCTCCAAATATGAAAAAGGTAATAAACGGAACCGGAACGGTACTTCACACGAATCTTGGACGTGCGCCGATAGGGGTAAAGCACATGGAAAGGGCTTTTGCCTTAACAACCGGGTATTCCAATCTGGAATACAATCTTGAGGAGGGAAGACGTGGTGAACGTTATTCCCATTTTGAAAAGCTGTTGTGCAAATTAACCGGTGCTGAAGCTGCAATGGCAGTTAATAATAATGCAGCAGCGGTTATGCTGATTTTGAGTTCGCTTGCCAAAGGCGGGGAAGTGGTTGTTTCCCGTGGCGAGTTGGTAGAGATTGGTGGAAAATTCCGCATTCCGGATGTAATGGAGCAAAGCGGAGCCACTCTGGTAGAGGTGGGAACCACTAATAAGACGCATTATAGTGATTACGAAGAGGCAATTACAGAAGAGACGAAAGCTCTTCTTAAGGTTCATACCAGTAATTACCGAATCGTAGGATTTACAGAGAGTGTACCGATTGATGAGCTTGTGCCTTTGTCAAAAGAGTACGATATTCCGGTGATTGAGGATCTGGGAAGCGGCGTGTTAATTGATCTGAGCAAATATGGTATTACGTATGAGCCGACCGTTCAGGAATCCATCCGCAAGGGTGCAGATGTAGTCTGCTTCAGCGGAGACAAGCTGCTGGGAGGACCTCAGGCGGGAATCATCATCGGTAAGAAAAAATATATCGATATGATGAAGAAGAACCAGCTTACCAGAGCACTGCGTATTGATAAATTTACGGCTTCCGTTCTGGAACTGGTACTTCAGGAGTATTTGTCTGAGGAGAAGGCTATTCAGAATATTCCGGTACTCCGGATGATTACCAAGCCGTTTGAAGAGGTGGAAAGCGATGCCAGAACACTGGCACGCATTCTGAAAAAGGCAGAGCTTCCGGCGCGGATAGAGCTGCAGGAGTGCGAATCTCAGATTGGAGGAGGATCCCTTCCGCTGGAGCGCATTCCGAGTATGGGAGTGACGATTCATCCGGATAAGATCAGTGTGGCAGAGCTGGAGGAGCGTATGCGGCATCTTCCGGTTCCTGTGATCGCAAGAACTGTGAATGACACAATTCTTCTCGATGCAAGAACTCTGGACAAGCAGATGTTCAAGCTTATGGTAAGCCAGTTTAAAGAACTTGACGTGCTAGAAGAAGTGAGTCTGATCGCAGCAAGATAAAAACAGGATTCAGGGATGCGCTTTCCTGAAAGGAGAGGGCGTCCCTGAATCATGAGGAGCAGAATATGAAGAACATAATTATAGGAACTGCCGGTCATATCGATCATGGTAAGACAACACTGATCAAGGCTCTAACCGGTCGTAATACGGATCGCTGGGAGGAAGAACAGAAGAGAGGTATAACCATTGATCTGGGATTTACCTGGTTCGATCTGCCGGGAGGAGACCGGGCTGGTATTATCGATGTTCCCGGCCATGAGAAATTTATCAATAATATGGTGGCCGGTGTCGTTGGTATGGACCTGGTTATGCTGGTTATAGCCGCCGATGAAGGCGTGATGCCGCAGACAAGAGAGCATATGGATATCCTGCAGCTTCTGGGTATTGAAAAAAGTATCATCGTGTTAAATAAATGCGACCTGGTAGATGAAGAATGGCTGGAACTGGTGGAAGAGGAAGTGAAGGAAGAACTGGCGGGAACATTTCTGGAACATGCGCCGGTAGTAAAAGTATCAGCTGCTACGGGTGAAGGACTGGGTGTCCTTGTTGAGACCATTGAACATATGACCAGAGACGAAGTCGTGCAAAAGGATATTACAACGATTCCAAGACTTCCCATAGACCGCGCGTTTTCTCTGTCGGGATTCGGCACCATTATTACCGGAACATTGCTCACGGGAACGATTTCCAAAGAAGATACTCTGGAAATGTATCCAATCGGAAAGACCAGTAAGATCAGGAGTATTCAGGTTCATGGTGAGGATAAGGAACGGTGTTATGCGGGACAGCGTGTAGCAATCAATCTTTCCAATATAAAGAAAAGAGAAATCAGCAGGGGCTGTGTTCTTGCCCCGCCGGACAGCATGAAAAATACGGATCTTCTGGATGTGAAGCTGAATGTTCTGGACTCTTCCATGAGAGTATTGACGAACCACACCAGGCTTCATTTCTTTACAGGTACCAGTGAGATCCTGTGTCGGGCGGTACTTCTGGATAAAGAAGAAATCGGTCCGGGTGAGAGCGGCTATGTGCAGCTTCGTCTGGAGGAGGAGATTGCTCTGCGCAGAGGCGATAAGTTCGTAGTCCGTTTCTATTCACCGATGGAGACGATTGGCGGCGGAGTGGTTCTGGAACCGAATCCGTCCATTCATAAGAGATTCCAGGAGCAGGTGATCCGGGAACTGGAGCAGAAGGAGTCCGGTTCTTCCGCAGATGTTATCGAACTGCATGTGAAGGAGCATGGGGATACCATGATTACGCAGGCGGAGCTTGCCAGACTGACAGCTCTTTCTATGGAAGAAGTGGTGGCAGATGTGGAAGAGCTTGCGGAAGAGGGACGTGTACAGACATTTGCTATGCGGAAAGATACTTATGTATGGCACAGTGACAGCGAACGGCAGGCGCGGATGGTTCTGCTGGAAGCCCTGAAAGAATATGAGAAGAAATATCCGTACCGCTACGGCATGAAGAAGGCCGAGGTACAAATGACATATTTTAAGAAAATGAAGCCGAATGTGTTTGACCGGTATGTGGCCGGTATTGAGGAGGCAGGTGTCATCCAGAGAGTGGATGAGTTCCTTTCAACACCGGGATATCAGGTCCGAAAGGATGAGATATATGAGAAAGTGTCAGGCACTATGCTTCGCACCATGAAGGAGGCAAATTACGATTTTGTCCGGTATTCCGAGATGGAATTTAAGGGGAAATCTGCCGAGGTGGCAGATGATATCCTGAATATCCTTCTGGAAGAACACCAGGTGGTGAAAGTGACCGATGATATGTATACGCTTTCAGAGTATATGGATCGGGCGAAAGAACGCATCGGCGACAAGCTGAGTGAGAACCCGGTCATAACTATTGCTGAAGTGAGAGATATGTTCCAGACCAGCAGAAAGAGTGCAAAGCCGATTCTGGAATATATGGACAGTATTAAGGTGACGAAGAAGGCCGGGGCAGAAAGTGAAAGGGTAAAATACTAATGAATTTGAAACAATTAGAGGCATTTGTAGAAGTGTCAGAGAGCGGAAGCTTTTCCGGGGCTGCCAAGAATCTGTTTTTGACTCAGCCTACCATCAGCGCGCATATAGCTTCGCTGGAAAAAGAACTGGATGTCCGATTATTTGTCCGCAATACAAAAGAAGTAAATCTTTCTGACGACGGACAGCTTCTTTACAAATATGCCCGGCAGATGGTTGATCTGGAGAAACAGATAGAGGCATCTTTCGGAAGCGGAAAAAACGAGGAAAAGAGATGTATTACGATTGCAGCATCCACGATTCCTGCTCAGTATCTGCTGCCAAAGGTACTGGCTCGATTTAACGAAAAATATCCGGATGAACAACTGAAAATTATGGAGATGGACAGTGCAAAGGTAATCGACCAGGTGGTTGACCATGTGGTGGACATTGGATTTACCGGAACGGTACTTGAAAAAAAGCACTGTAAGTACATTCCGTTTTATAAGGATGATCTGGTAATCATCACTCCCTGTGAAGAGAAATACCGGATTCTCCAGAACACACCACAGGATATATCCTGGATTACCAGGGAAGCGCTGATCATGCGGGAGGAGGGCTCCGGTACCCGCAAAGAGGCCAGAAAGCAGCTTAAGGGTGCGGGAATTAATCCGGAATCCCTGCAGGTCGTTGCCAGCATTGAGAATCCGGAGACGATTAAAAAATCAGTCAGCCGCGGAATGGGTGTTTCCATCCTGTCCCGTCTTGCGACGGAAGATGAAGTGAAAGAAGGACGGGTGTTGGCATTTGCGATTCCGGGAGCAGATGATGGCCGTGATATTAATGCGGTGTATAATAAAAATTATCAGTTGTCGCTCTCGGCAGAGAGATTTTTAAAGGTTGTAAAAGAAGTTTATCCAATTGAAAATCAATAAATATGGCGCCATGTATAGAATGTATCTATAAGTGGCGCTTATATATTGCAGTTTTCGATTAGACGAGCCGGGAGAAAAGGCATATACTTAAGAAAGAGTCAGAAAGAAGTGAGGTTAGTATAAAATGATATATTTAGATAATGCAGCAACCACTATGCATAAGCCGCAGGAAGTGATAGATGCAGTTGTGGAAGCGATGAGCTCCATGGGGAATGCGGGCAGAGGTGCTCACGGTGCAGCGCTCAGCGCTTCCCGGATAATTTATGACACCAGGGAGAAGCTCTGTAAAATGTTTGGGGGGACCAGCCCGAAACAGGTGGTATTTACCAGTAATTCTACAGAGAGCCTTAATATTGCAATCAAAGGTCTGATCGAGCCGGGAGATCATGTGGTCACTACAATGATGGAACATAATTCTGTACTGAGACCGCTTTATGAGCTTCAGGAAAAAGGAGCGGAGCTTACGATTGTTAAAAGTGACAGTAGAGGTGTGACAGATTATGCGGATATAGAAGCGGCGATCCGTTCGGATACCAAAGCAATTGTATGTACGAATGGCTCGAATCTTTCGGGAAATCTTGTGGATCTTAAACGGGTTGGTGAGATTGCAAAGCGTCATGGGGTGCTGTTTATCGTGGATGCTTCCCAGACGGCAGGTGTATTTCCGATAGATGTACAGGAGATGAACATCGACGTATTGTGCTTTACCGGTCATAAGAGTCTTATGGGACCGCAGGGAACCGGAGGTATGTATGTGAGAGAAGGACTTGCGATCCGTCCTTTAAAGAGCGGCGGAAGCGGGGTTCAGACCTATAGCAAAACCCATCCGACTGATATGCCGACGGCATTGGAAGCCGGGACCTTAAATGGTCATGGAATTGCAGGTCTGCATGCAGCACTTGAAGTGATCGAGAGAACTGGCATGGATCATATCCGGGAGAAAGAGCAGGATCTTATGTGGAGATTCTACGAGGGAGTAAAGGATATTCCAGGCGTGAAAGTGTACGGGGATTTCAGTTCCAAAAACCGATGTCCGATCGTTACACTTAATATCGGCGACTATGATTCTTCAGAAGTGAGTGATGAGCTTCTTACAGAATATAATATTTCAACCAGACCGGGGGCACATTGTGCACCGCTTATGCATGAGGCGCTTGGTACGGTAGAGCAGGGGGCTGTGAGATTCAGCTTTTCGCATTGTAACACGGAAGAAGAAGTGGATACAGCTATTGAAGCGATCCGTGAACTGGCGAGAGAAGACGCCTGATGTTTCCATATTGGGAATGGAAAGAAAAGAGGAGGAAAAACACATGAATTTATCAGATTCAAAGAAGAAATTAGCACTGGCAGGTGTAGTATGTGGTCTTGTAGCGGCATGTCTTGCATACTTTGGAAATCCTGCCAACATGGCATTCTGTATTGCCTGCTTCGTGCGTGACATTGCAGGTTCGCTGGGTATGCACCAGGCGGCAGTGGTACAGTATGCAAGACCGGAAATCATCGGTCTGGTACTTGGTTCATTTATTATTTCAGTTGCAACAAAGGAATATCGTTCTACGGCAGGTTCATCACCGATGATCCGCTTTATTCTGGGAATGATCATCATGATTGGTTCTCTGGTGTTCCTGGGATGCCCGCTGCGTATGATTATTCGTATGTCCGCCGGTGATCTGAATGCATGGGTTGCATTAATCGGATTTATCCTTGGAGTTTCAACAGGAGCATTTTTCCTGAAAAAAGGCTTCAGCCTTGGACGTGCTCATGAGACACAGTTTGCAAGTGGAGCTGTAATGCCGGCAATTATGGTTGCTATCCTGATTCTGGCAGTATGTACACCGCTCTTAAAGGCAAGTGAGGCTGGACCGGGAAGCGTTCATGCACCACTGATTCTGTCACTGGTTGGCGGCCTTATCTTCGGAGCGTTTGCACAGAAATCCAGAATGTGCTTTGCCGGAAGTATCCGTGACGTTGTACTTATGAAGAATTTTGACCTGCTTACCGTTATTGGCGGACTGTTTGTAGTAATGTTAGTATTCAATATTGCAACTGGAAGATTCATTCTTGCATTTGGTACACCGGGAATCATTGCTCATTCCGAGCATCTGTGGAATATCCTTGGAATGTATGCTGTTGGATTTGCTGCAGTTCTTGCAGGTGGATGCCCGCTTCGTCAGTTAATCCTTGCAGGACAGGGTTCCTCTGACTCTGCAGTAACAGTACTGGGACTTCTTTTTGGAGCTGCATGCTGTCATAACTTTGGTCTGGCTGCAAGCGGAACTGCTCCGAATCCGGAGACTGGTGAAATCGTAGCAGGTGCAGTACCGATGGCAGGCAAGATTGCATGTATCATCTGTATTGTTGTATGCTTCGTAATTGCAGTGACATGTAAGAGAGAAAAAACAAAATAAACTTTGAAATATGTATATGGTTATGATATTCTAGGAAAGAAGGTAAAATATATGAAAGAAGTAGATGCAAGAGGTCTTTCCTGTCCGGAGCCTTTGATGCTGACAGCAGAAGCATTAAAGAATGCGAATGGACCGGTGAAAGTACTGGTCAGTGAGCCTCACCAGAAAATGAATGTTGAAAAGTATGCCAAAGACCATGGTAAGAAATCAACTTCTACAGAGAAAGGCGGATGTTTCGAAGTAGTGATTGAGTAAGATGAGAAAGAAAGAATTAAAACTGGTAGTAACCTTCCATACCACTGCAGATGCGATGGCTATGGAGAAAGCATGCAAAGAGCATAATGCTCCGGGACGCCTGATTCCGGTACCCAGGGCAATTTCCGCGGGCTGTGGATTGTCATGGTGTGCGGATCTGGCAGACAGAGAAGAAATTCAGGCTGTAATGGCGCAGGTGGGAATCCAGGAAGAAGAGATGCACGAGTGCATGGTTTAAAGTGAATAATGTGAAATGAAAAAGCTTTCTGTTTAAAACCGGGATTCGATAGTAGAATCCGGAGAATAAGCAGAAAGCTTTTTTGGCGGATCGGTTAATTCCATTTTTTTATACTCCTTCTACAAATGTGTCCAGAACGTGCGGGAGAAGTTTGTCGCTGTATTCTGTCAGAGAAAATTTCCCCTTGAACAGTGCCCAGTCATAAAGTAGTGCCCGCTCGTACATGGCATAAATGTTCATCAGCTCCTCGGCTGAGGACGTATTAGCAAACTCGCCGCTATCCAGACCCTGACTTATTATTTCTGTTATCCATTTGAAATAATAACGCTTGTGATCAGACAGGGATTTTTTATCCTTTGTCGTAAGCTGGGAAGAATAGAGAAAAGCCAGGAGCGAGATGTCCACGCTGGTCTCAATCATATAAAACAGCTCGTGGTTCAAAAACAACAGCTTGTCATAAGCAGAAAGTTCGGGATTGATGACACCGGCCAGTTCCTCATACTTTTCGTCAAAAAGATAAGATAAGGAATTGAGCAGAGATTCTTTGCCTTTAAAGTAATGATAAAAGGTCCCTTTTGATGTTTTGGATGCCGCAATGATGTCTTCTATGGTAGTTTTGTCATAGCCGTTTTTGAAAAACAGATTCCAGGCTGCTTTTACAATCCGGCTTTTGGTTGATTGTCTTTTTCTTGGCATCTGAGTCATTCCCTCCTGTTGTGATATAAAAAGGAGACAGATTGATTCTAATCTGCCTCCTGTTGAAAGTCGGTTTAATTGTGACCTAACCTACCTGGAAACCATATTTCAATGGATCTTCCGGATCGATGAGGTATGTAGCAACACCTGTCAGGTAGCAGCTTCCTGTAATCATCGGGATTACAGCATCGTAGTCGCCAACCTTAGCGGTTTCTTTGATAACGCCTTTGAATAAGGAACCGATAAAGCTTTCGTAGATGAATTCTTCGCCAACTTTAATCTCTCCCCAGTGATGCAGGGTAGCAAGTTTTGCACTTGTACCTGTTCCGCAAGGTGAACGGTCAGCCATAGCATCTCCGAAGATAACTACGTTTCTCATAGTTGCTTTGTCAGGATTCGGTGTTGGTCCATAGAACTCAACAAGGTCAACAGTATCAATGTCAAGAAGAGGATGTTTAACAGGGATTTCCTTATTAATAATATCAAGCATCTTCATTCCGAGTTTGGTATATTCCGGAACAGTTTTCGGATTGATTTCTCCGATATCCAGTTTTGTGGTGTCTACAAGAGCGAAGAAGCTTCCTCCGAAGGAAATTGTAAATTCGATCTCTTTTCCGTCGATTGTTACTTTCTGGTTCTCTTTGTAAACGAATGCCGGTACGTTTGTAAGAGTAACACTTTCTACTTTTCCGTTCTTAACAATAGCTTTGGTGCGGATAAGTCCGGCAGGAGCCTCGAGAATAACTTCGTTCTCTCCTTCGTGGGATTCTACCAGACCAGCTTCGACTGCAACTGTTACTGCACCGATTGTACAGTGTCCGCACATGTTCAGGTATCCGCCTGTATCCATGAACATAACACCGAACTGAGCTTCTGGATTAACCGGCTCACAGAGGAATGCACCGAACATATCGTGATGTCCTCTTGGCTCAAACATCAGAGCGGTACGAACATGGTCATAATTCTTCTCCATCCATTTTTTCTTTTCGATCATAGTGTTTCCTTCCGGCTCCGGGAAACCTCCGATGACGATTCGGCAGAATTCACCAACTGTGTGGGAATCAACTACCTGCAATGCACCTTCGAAACGGTCGAAATTCACATTTGCTTTCAATTCCATAGCTTGAAAACCTCCTTTTAAAAGATATTTGTTATAGATTATTATAGAAAAAATCTATAATTATTTATAAAAACACATTGAAAACCCCATGCTTTCTTTGTGCCTTTTTCTATGGAACAAGATGAATAGTGTTGATTTTTTAACAATTATATAGTAAAAAAATATTGCCTGATAAACACTCTTTTAACAAACTAGAATGCGTTCTAGTACGTGTTCTAGTATTGCGTTCATTTTTATATAAATCATTATGAGCTAAAACCCTTGAAAAGTCAATGATTTTTTGATAATATAAAAGTAACAAAAAGCTATTGAAATATAAAATAAACTGTGTTATTGTTAAAAATGTGATAAGAATAAATATGGGGGTAGATGGGTGACTGGTGTGCCTCCTAGTCTTCAAAACTAGTGTGGGGCGTTAAGAGCGTCCCGGGTGGGTTCGATTCCCACATGCCTCCGCCAAAAAAGAAATAATGAATGTTAAAAAAATCGCAGACTGCTTTGCTTATGGGGTCGTGTTATAGAGATAATCAATAAATGTCAACACGATGCAGGGCGCTATGGGGGTCTCGACAAGATATTAATGGATAAATTATAGAATACGGGGAATAAGTAAACGAGATGGAATGTTTCGTTTTTTACTTATATAAAAAAGAAAAGGAGAATTATGTCATGGGAAATGTACAGATTTTGTTACGTCAGCACGTAGGTGCTCCGTGTGCTCCGTGCGTTGAGGTTGGAGCAGATGTAAAAAAAGGTACTCTGATCGCTACTCCTACAGGACTTGGAGCAAATATCTTCTCTAGCGTTTACGGAAAAGTAGCTGAGATTACAGAGGATCGTATCATTATCGAGATGGCAGATGAGCAGCCGGACGAGTTCGTTCCGATTGATGTACCGGCTGATGCAAGCAAGCTTGATATGGTAAAAGCAGCTGGTGTTGTTGGTATGGGTGGTGCAGGCTTCCCTACAGGAGTCAAGCTTAACATCAACCTTTCTGAAACACCTCTTGGGGAGATGAATCCGGAGATCAATCCAGAGATCGATGATGTGAAAGAACCGGGTAAATACAGTTATATTCTGGTAAATGCTGCAGAGTGTGAGCCGGGACTTGAACACAACATCAGACAGCTTGAAGAACAGTGTGACAAATGCCTTCAGGGTGTAAAATACTGTATGGAGATCACACAGGCTGATAAGGCAATCTTCGCAATTAAGAAGAAAAACAAAAAAGCTGTTAAAACATTGATGGCAGCAATCGAAAATGAAGAGAATATTTCCATGCATCTGCTTCCGGATATTTATCCGATGGGAGAAGAACGTGCGGTTGTTCGTGAGTGCCTTGGATTAAACCTTGATACAACACAGCTTCCTTCTGCGGCAAGAGCCGTTGTAGTTAACCTTGAGACAGCAGCAAGAGTTGCTGAGGCGATTGATGAGAAGAGACCATGTATCAGCAAGAACCTGACAGTCCGTGGTAACATCAAAGGTGGAAATGCAGCACATGTATTTATGGATGTACCGATCGGTGTTTCTGTCGGCGAGATGATCGAAAAAGCAGGTGGACTGGATAAACCGGATCAAGTCGGCGAAATCATCATGGGTGGAGCTTTCACAGGACGTGCAGCAGAGCTTGATGAGCCAATTACAAAGACGACAGGTGGTATCCTTACAACATACAAAATGCCGGACCTTACAGATAAGAAAGTGGGACTTCTTGTCTGTGCATGTGGCGGTAGTGAAGCACGTATGCGTGTAATCGCAGAAAAAATGCACGGTGAAGTTGTATCTGTATGCAGATGTAAACAGGCAATTGAGAACAAACCGGGTGCACCGCTTAAGTGCCTTCGTCCTGGAAACTGTCCTGGGCAGGTTAAAAACAATATGCAGTTTAAGAAAGATGGCTGCGAATATATTATTATTGGTAACTGTTCAGACTGTACAAACACAGTTATGGCATCTGCTCCTCAGATGGGACTTAAAGTATTCCATCAGACAGACCATGTTATGAGAGCAGTTGGTCACGCACAGTATCGTCAGCTTACAGTATCTAAATGGGTTGACCAGGATATTGATGTAGAAGACTAGTTATGGTATAAATTGCGGAAGTAAGGAGTGATTCCCCGATATGACTCTTTACGGAGCAATTATATATATGTTAATTATCACGATTAGCAAAGTAATTAAAAGGAGGGAACAATATGTCTATTACAGCTGAAACAGCGAAACAACATGCAAATGATCCTGCAGTGTTATGCTGTAGAGCAGAGGCTGGAATCATTATTGAACCAGCAAATCTTGAAGATCCAGCAATTTTTGATGAGTTAGTTGACTCTGGATTATTGAATCTTGATGGATGCTTAAAAATTGGACAAATTTTAGGAGCAAAACTTACAAAAACTCTTGATTCTCTTTCTCCGTTAACAGCAGATGTTGTTGAGGGAGCAAAGGATTCTGTAGAGGAAGAAGCAGAAGAAACAGTAGAGGAAGCAGCACCGGCAGCAGCACCAGTAGAAGCAGCACCGGCAGCAGCACCGGCAGCAACAGCAGTTGCAGGCGGAATCCTTAAAATCCACATCGGAGAAGGAAAAGATATCGATCTTTCAATTCCGGTTGGTGCACTTGGCGGAGGAGCACAGGTAGTAGAGGTTGCACCGGCAGCACCAGCAGCAGCACCGGCAGTAGCAGCTCCGACAGCTGAAGAAGTGGCAAAAGAAGGAAAGGTTGTCAGAAGCCTTACAAGAAAACATTTTGCAATCACAGAAGTTAAGAGAGGACCGGAGACAAAGATCGAAGGAACAGTTCTTACAATCCGTGAAGGCATTGAAGCAGACGTAATTGCTAATTCTGATCTTGTTAAAGATTTCCATCTTGAAATCGTTACACCAAAGGAATACCACACATATTCCGAGACAATCATGGATGTTCAGCCAATCGCAACAAAAGAAGGCGATGCTAAGATCGGACAGGGCGTTACAAGAGTAATCGACGGCGCTATCATGATGCTTTCAGGAACAGACGAAGGCGGAGTTCAGATCGGTGAGTTCGGTTCTTCAGAAGGATATATGGACGAAAACATTATGTGGGGACGTCCGGGATGTCCTGATAAGGGAGAAATCTTCATCAAAGGTAATATCGTAGTTCAGGAAAAGACAAACATGGAACGTCGTGGACCTATGGCTGCACACACAGCATTTGATATTATCACACAGGAAATCCGTGAAGCATTGAAGAAACTTGAAGACGACCTTGTAGTAGATACAGAGGAATTTGTACAGGTTCGTCATCCGGGACAGAAGAAAGTAGTTATTTGTAAAGAAATCATGGGACAGGGAGCTATGCATGATAACTTCATCCTTCCGGTAGAACCATGTGGAATTCTTGGAGCAAGAGCTAACGTAGACCTTGGTAACCTTCCGGTATGTATGAGCCCATTGGAAGTGCTTGATGGATGTATCCATGCTCTTACATGTATCGGACCTGCATCTAAAGAGATGACAAGACATTACTGGAGAGAGCCACTTGTACTTGAGGCACTTGCTGATCCGGAAATCGACCTTTGTGGTGTAATCTTTGTTGGATCTCCGCAGATCAACGCTGAGAAGTTCTATGTATCTGAAAGACTTGGACAGACAGTAGAAATGATGGACGTTGATGGTGCATTTGTTACAACAGAAGGTTTCGGTAACAACCATATCGACTTTGCAAGCCACCATGAGCAGATTGGTATGAGAGGAGTTCCTGTAGTAGGACTTTCATACTGTGCAGTTCAGGGAGCACTTGTAGTTGGTAACAAGTACATGACAGCAATGGTAGATAATAACAAATCTGAAGGCGGTATCGAGAACGAAATCCTTGGAAACAATACACTTTGCCATGAAGATGCAATCCGCGCTCTTGAGATGCTCAAAGTTCAGATGGCAGGCGAAGTAATCAAGCCAGCTGAAAAGAAATGGAATCCAAACGTTAAGGCTACCAACATTGAAATGATTGAAGATGCTATCGGATCCAAGATTGATCTTGTAGACAATGAGCAGGCACTTCCGCTTAGCCAGAAACGTATTGATAAAGGATATAACTAAGAATAAGGTGTTTTAAATGAATGACGAACGATTGAAATATGGTGACAGAATCATATACATGGAAGGAATTTGTGTTGATGTTGATGATTGCAGCATCAGTGTAGATTTGAAAGGACGATTGGGATTCTTCAAAGCTCCAAAGAGAATGTTTATCTGTGATACTGAACCAAAAATCGGTCAGGAATTTGGATGGCATATGAGTTTCCCGGAGCAGCTTGGTCCTGAAATCCATGAGAAGTACGTCAGTAATTTAGAAAAAGAGCGTCGTAAACAAGCAGAGATGAACGCTCGTTTAAAGAAAGAGGAGGAATAAAAATGAGTTTAACGGTTGTTAAAGGATTACAATCAGAAATCTTCGTTCCAATTACTCCACCGATGGTATGGACACCAGTAGAAAAAGAGTTGAAAGATATGACAGTTGCTCTTGCTACAGCAGCAGGTGTACATCAGGTTGATCAGGAAAGATTTAACCTTGCAGGTGACTTTACTTGGAGAAAGATCGATGATAAATGTCCATCAGATAAATTGATGGTATCTCATGGTGGATATGATAACAGTGATGTTAATAAAGATATCAACTGTATGTTCCCTATCGACAGACTTCATGAATTAGTAGAAGAAGGATTTATTAAGGCTACAGCTCCGTTCCATGCAGGATTCATGGGTGGTGGCGGAAACCAGGAAAAATTTAAAAACGAGACAGGTCCAGCAGTAGCAGCAATGCTGAAAGAGGAAGGCGTAGACGCAGCAATCCTCACAGCTGGCTGAGGTACCTGCCACCGCTCTGCAGTATTGGTGCAGAGAGCGATTGAAGAAGCTGGAATTCCTACAATTATTATTGCAGCTCTTCCACCAGTTGTACGTCAGACTGGTACTCCACGTGCGGTTGCTCCGTTGGTACCTATGGGTGCTAATGCAGGTGGTCCTCACAATGTGGAACAGCAGACAGCTATCGTAAAAGCTACTCTTGAGCAGTTGGTTGAGATCCAGACACCTGGAAAGATCGTGCCATTGCCATTTGAGTATGTTGCTAAAATCTAATATACAGCGAACTTCAAGAGGGGAATGGTTTGTCCATTCCCCTTTTTAGATTCTTTCTTTGATAGCAGAAAGAGTAATAAAAAATGATTGATTTTGTATATAGGTGTGATAAAATAAAAACAGATGAGTTTACGTAGCGAAAAAATTGCTAAAGGAGGACATGGAAAACATGGCAGTTGAGGAACAGAAATTACGTCGCCTTACCATTAAAGCATTTCATATGGATACGGTTGTCGAAGGTGACCGTAATGATATCACAACAGGCGGAAAGATGACTGTTTGTAAAGATATCATCCCGGAATTATTAAAGGATGCAAAGCATATCACAGATATTGATATCCAGGTAATCCAGCCGGGAGATCATGATCGTTGGACGAATACTATCATGGATATTATTCCAATTTCTACAAAGGTGCTCGGAGAATTGGGCGAAGGAATCACACATACAATTACAGGTGTTTATGTGATGCTTACCGGTGTAGATGTTAATGGAAAACAGTGTCATGAATTTGGATCGTCAGAAGGTAACTTAAAAGAGCAGCTTGTGCTTAATAAAGCGGGTACTCCGGGAGATAATGATGTGATTATTTCCTTTGATGTCACGCTTGCGGCAGGAATGGGACAGGAAAGACCGGGTCCGACAGAAGCGCATTTGCTTTGTGATAAATTCATTAATATTTTCAGAGAGAAACTAAAAAAATTTAATGGAAATCAGTGTACGGAGAAACATGTATATCATGATGTAGTACGCCCTGGCAAGAAACGTGTTTTGATTATCAAACAGGTTGCAGGCCAGGGAGCGATGTATGATACACATATGTTCTCGAAAGAGCCATCTTGTTCTATCGGATCAAAATCCATCATTGATATGGGAAATATGCCGGTAATAGTTACACCGAATGAATACAGAGACGGAATTATCCGTTCCATGCAGTAAGAGGGGAGGAAAAGAATATGGGAATTGGTCCTTCAACAAAAGAAACATCATTACATCACTTCAGGGACCCGCTTCTTGAGGTTGTTGCAGAAGATACAGACCTTGATCTGATGGGGATTATGCTTGTCGGTTCTCCGGATGGTAACGAAGACAAGATGCTTGTTGGTACGAGAGCAGCTATTGCGGCAGAATGTATGCGTGCAGATGGTGTGATCATCTCCTGTGACGGTTGGGGAAACAGTCATGTTGATTACACAAATACAATTGAGCAGATTGGTAAGCGTGGCATTCCTGTTACAGGAATTACGTTTAACGGTACAGTTGCACAGTTTGTAGTTGTGAATGATTATCTGGATGCGATTGTAGATATCAATAAGAGTGCGACAGGTGAAGAGACGAATATCGTTGGTGAAAATAATATGGATCGTATCGACTGCCTAAAAGCAAAAGCTCTCTTAAAGCTTAAGATGCGTAAGAAAGATCAGGAAAATAAATAGCGGGTCTGAATTAAAAGCAAAACCACCAATCTTGATATTATACATTTTTGAGTGCAGGTAGAAAAGTAACAACAATCCAAAGATAAATGATTGGCTGATGAATTCGAGAGAGATTTTGCCCATGTTGTCAGAATGGTGAAGGGGCAAGAGATGATTTGAAGCTCTCAGGAAACGGAATTGGATTTGTACAATGCTCTGAAAGATATGCGAAAGGGAACTGCAACATCCGCGGATATGGATGATACGGTTCCTTTTTATATTATTTGACAGAACAGTAATTAAAGCAAAAATAAAAGAAAAAGGAGAAAAAATGGAATTAAGAGAAGATTTATTATATTCAAAATCACACGAATGGGTAAGGGAAGAAGGAGATGTAGCAATTATTGGTCTTACAGATTATGCACAGTCTGAGCTTGGAGAGCTGGCATTTATAGATCTTCCGGAAGAGGGGGATGTGATTGTAATAGGTGAGCCTTTCGCAGATGTTGAATCTGTAAAAGCGGTATCTGACGTGTACGCACCGGTATCCGGAACAGTATGTGAAATTAATGAGAATCTGTTGGATGCTCCGGAGAAAATCAATGAAGCACCTTATGATGCATGGTTCGTAAAAGTGAAAGATATCACAGAGAAAGAAGAACTTTTTACAGCAGAGGAATACAAGGCGTTCGTAGAGAGCGAAGCGTAGGAGAAGTGTTGTTGGTGCAGCAGTACATGTCATGCCTAAAAATAAGAGATAAATGTTGAAAAGATAACATAAAAAATGTAAAATAAAAGGCGGTATGGAAATTGGGATGCAGATGGCGTAATATCAGGATTATTTTAAGGAGAAGAGAAATATGATGTTAGAACAGAAAACAACAGATTTTCTGGAAGTATTATCCTCTGCCGCACCGGTTCCGGGCGGCGGGGGTGCATCCGCGGCAGTGGGAGCGTTTTCCTCTGCGCTTGGAATGATGGTGGCAAATCTGACGATTGGAAAGAAAAAGTATGCAGATGTAGAAGAAGAGATTATTGAGGTAAAAGAACAGCTTCAGAATCTGCAGAAAGAGCTGATTGACCTTACGGATAAAGATGCAGAAGCATTCGAGCCTTTGTCCAAAGCATACGGACTTCCAAAGGATACGCCGGAGCAGAAGGAAGAAAAGGAAAGAGTGATGGAAAAAGCACTGTATGAAGCCAGTATTGTTCCGCTGCAGATTATGAAGACTGTTGCCAAAGTGATGGAGCTTCTTGAAACACTTGGAGAAAAGGGCAGTAAAATTGCAATCAGTGACGTGGGAGTTGCGGTACTGTTTGCACGTGCAGCATTAGAAGGAGCTTCTCTGAATGTCTACATTAATACCCGGTTAATGAAAGATCGGGAACAGGCAGAGCGCCTGAATAAAGAATCAGATGATATGATTGAGGAAGCACGCAGGATGCAGGAAAAAATATATGCGGGAGTGCTTGGCAAGATCCGTTAGGAGGAAAAGATGAGTGTATTGATGAAGGGCGCTGACGTGGCAAATGCCATGAAAGAAGTGCTGATAAAAAAGGTAGAATGCCTGAAAGAAAAGGGAGTTCATCCCTGTCTGACGATTGTGAGAGTGGGAGAGCGTCCGGATGACCTGGCTTATGAGCGCGGTGCAAAAAAACGGATGGAGACAATTGGAATCGAATGCAGAATTTTAGAACTTCCCCAAGAAATTGAACAGGAGGATTTCGAAGAGGAGTTCCGTAAGGTGAATGATGATCCCTGTGTTCATGGAATTCTGCTCTTCCTTCCGTTGCCAAAGCATTTGGATGAAGAGCCAATTAAGGCTATGATTCATCCGGAAAAAGATATGGACTGTATGTGCCCTGTTAATATGGCAAAGGTGTTTGCGGGTGATGAGTCTGGATACGCTCCATGTACTGCGGAGGCAGTAGTGGAGATGCTGGACTACTACGGTATCGATCCGAAGGGAAAGAATGTAACCGTAGTTGGACGCAGTATGGTAGTGGGAAAGCCATTGGCCATGATGTTACTGAAGAAGAATGCAACCATTACAGTCTGCCATACCAGAACAGTGAATCTCGCGGAAGTGTGTCGAAGGGCAGAAATACTTGTTGCGGCAGCTGGTAAGGCTAAGATGATTACGTCGGATATGGTGAGTGAAGGAACCGTTATTGCGGATGTGGGCATTAATGTAGATGAAGATGGAAATATGTGTGGAGATGTGGATTTTGAGACTGTAGAGTCAAAAGCATCTTATATCAGCCCGGTTCCGAGAGGTGTTGGAAGCATTACTACCTCAGTGCTGGCCAAACATGTAGTCCGTGCGGCAGAAGCCGTGGCTGAAAGAAAATAATAACTGATTGATATGTCACAGCTCCATTGATAGTACGATGGAGCTGTATGCTTTTAAAAAGACTTCTGCATGATAATGAGTTAATGATTTAATACGGTAAAGTGAACAAAAAAATTGAGTGAAAAATACCATTATTTGGCAACGTGCATAAAATTAATTTTTTGAAAAAAATAGCATTGACGATTAAAAAAAGTGGTGCTATATTATAAGCAACTTAGATGTGCGAACCAATGGCGGTTAACTTTTTAGGACGAAAAAGGTAACTGCTTATTATTTTTAAAGCGTACAGATGAGTTTTAACCCCAGTGGTTGCAATTGCAGTTATGCTGTTGCCGATCATTTCCCCCAAGAATGATCCTGCAACGGTGAACTCCAATTAATATATACTATCTCATTATGAGAAGCATTCCCCAGCTTTGTATATACACAAAACTGCAGTGCAACGAGATAACCTCTCAATGACATACCAAAAAGAAAGGGCACGACTTTTTAAGTCGTGCCTTTTCTTTGTTGTAATATAGAAATAGAAAGGGCAGGACGATGTGTCCTGCCCTTTCGGGGGTCTAAGCTTTAGCTGCGTCTTTGAAGAAAATAACTGCACAGATAATCATTACGGCTGTAACAATCCATGTCAGGACTGTTAATGGAAGTGATGTAATGATGAAGCATGCAATCAGTACACCGATAACTCCGGTGACAGTAAGTACAAGAGAAGATGCTCTGTTGTATTTTCCTTCTTTTACAAACTTAATACCTGCAGAAGGCATCAGGAATGCACAGGAACCCATCATGATTGGGAAAGCAACATCTGCGCTCATTCCAAGCAGAAGTACAAGAGCCATACATGGTGCATAAAGTCCAAGACCTACGATCATCAGAGCGCCAAGAACAAAGTTGGCAACTACACCAATTAAGAGTTTTACACCTGTAAGAGCTGTTGCGCTTCCTACGATACCAAATGGACCAACACCGAGGAGTTTGCATACCATAACGATTGCCAGTGCTATAAGAGCGGAACCAAGAGCAATACGAACTTTTTTGAGGTCCCATTTAGATACTACGGAAGCTCCGATAACAGCACCCAGGATTGCGGAGCCTATCATAAGAACCAGAGTGAGCGGATCAACAGTAACTTTCTGGATGAATACAACTGCCTCAACTACAACGGGAATGGCATAAGCTACATTTAATGTTCCGGGAATAAGTTCATCCGGACATGACTTTGTGAATTTAAATGCTGTGGTAGAAGTAGCGTAGCTTCCGATTCCCAATGTGTCGAAGAAATTGGCCAGGACACCGATAATAATTGTTGGTATGTATTTGACATCTTTAAAATCTTCTTTGTGTTTTAACACGTCTTTTACATAATAAACCCCGAATACAGCGGTCCATATAATAAGGACCCAAACTAAAATTTTTGCAATACTCATTTTCTCATCCTCCTAGATTGATTGTTTTTGATATATAAAATATCGTAGAAAACAAAAAGACGATTTCCTTGTGGAAACCGTCTTTGGTTAACTGTTACAAATGCATTATACTACAAATACAAATAATCAGTCAACAATATTGTGAAAAAATATTCAATATACTGGAAGAAATAAAGAAGGGATGAAAAAAGCGGTTTCTGAATGAACAAAAACCGCCTTTGGATATTCAATATGAAATTGTAATCTTCTGATTAAGCCTCTGTCTTGGAAGCATCTCTGAAGAACATGATAGCTGTGTAAATCATAACTACACAAATGATGTATGTCAAAGTCTTCAGTGAGAAGAAGCAAGCTACCTTATAAGCAATAACTACACCGATACATCCGAATACTGCAAGGTAAAGGGCAGCTCTTCTGTCGTATCTTCCTTCTTTGATGAACTTGAAGCAAGCTGCGTTCATCAGGAATGCACAGGAACCCATCATGATTGGGAAAGCTGTTCCGATGTTCATTCCAAGTGCTGCACAAAGTGCCATACAAGGAGCATACAGACCAACACCGATCATCATAAGAGCGCCTAAGAAGAAGTTAACAACGATACCGATAACAAGCTTAATACCTGTCAATCCCAATGCCTCTCCGCTTACACCGAAAGGTCCGATACCTGCATTCTTGCAGAAGAGAACAACGGCAAGAATGGAAAGACCAACACCAAGTCCAAGACGAACCATCTTCAGGTTCCATTTACATACGATACCAGCTCCAACAAGAGCTCCGATAATGGATGCAGCAAGCATAAGTACCAGTGTAAGTGGATCGATATCAACGAAACCGAAGAATAACAGAGCCTCAAGTGTTACAGGGAAAGTATCTCCAACGTTCAGGGTTCCAGGAACTGTAAGGTCTTCGCTGGATTTTGTAAATTTGAAACCAGCCTGTGTGGTTGCATAGGAACCGATTCCCCATGTATCAAGCAGGTTAGTGATACATCCAATCAGTGCCAGAGCAATTGGTTTTCCGCCTTTGATATCTTCTTTGTGTGCGAGAAGGTCTTTGATAAAGTAAGCACCAGACGCGATTACAAAGATGATGAGCGCGATACGTAAGATTGTGATAATGTTCATAATTCATCCCTCCAGATTGTTTAAAAAGTTACTAAAAAAATTAACAAACAATATTCATCACTGAAATAGTATGTAAGGTCATAAACACCCCGATTTGTTTATGCATCCTGTTGATATTGTCTGTTCTTTAACTAATTGTACCAACATCGATAGGAAAAGTCAATCGAATTTATAGAATATGGACAAAAAGGACAGGCTTTATGGTGAGAATGTGTGAAAAATGGTATGTTAAAGTATTTCTTGTGGAAAAAGAAGAAACATATTATAATGGAAAGGAAATGTTTTGTCATGATGTGGCAGAAGAAAAATTAGAAAATAAGGAGAGGTTAAGATGACACCGGTATATGAAGTGAAAACAAAGCATACAAGACAGATGCTGGAGGATTTTGTGGGATTTACTTTCAGGGTGAAACATCCGGCAACTACATTTTCTCTGGCGGTTTTGGCTCTTTGCTTTTACACGCTGGCGTATTTGGGAAGAGATACGTTTGGTGTGATATGGATTGTGGCAATGGCAATAATCGGAACAATTATTCTTGTGTTTGATTTTAATAGGAAGAAAATCGCTGCATCCAAGCTTGCAAAGTGTGATCCAAGCTATCAGAATCAGACTCTGATTCATTTTGTGTTTGGAGAAAGAGAGTTTACGATTGAAGATGATCAGGGACTCCAACACTGGAAATATGGTGAGATACCGTATATGTATGCGGATGATAAGTATTTTTTTGTCAGCATTAATAATGAAATGATGCATTTGATTCCGAAGAGTGATTTTACACGCGGGACTGCAGAGCAGTTTTATGAGTTTATCAGTGATAAAACGGGAAAGGTCATTCACCCAACATATATTCCGTGGAAGACCAGAATCCGCATGATGATGGAGTACCGGGATGCGAGAGCTGAAGCCTGGGAAAAGCAGGAAGCGGAAAAAAAGGCTAATAAGAAAAAGAAAAAATAATTGTATTGAAAAAAATACAATAAAAATAAAAAAGTACTTGAAATGTACATATGAATCAGATATACTGAAAAAGCTGTGACATGATAGCGATGAAGCGCGAGGTTGCTGCCCCTGGATGGCAGGTTTTCCGTGGAGCGAATGTCAAGTT
Source organism: Sporofaciens sp. SGI.106 (assembly GCF_050314255.1). Taxonomy (NCBI): domain Bacteria; kingdom Bacillati; phylum Bacillota; class Clostridia; order Lachnospirales; family Lachnospiraceae; genus Sporofaciens; species Sporofaciens sp. SGI.106. The sequence continues at coordinate 94,852 of NZ_JBNPMZ010000007.1, read as the reverse complement.
AGGAAACTGGCGACAAGTCACTGTACGAAACTATAACAGCCACTGAAATGTGGTAACAACGTGTGAGTTTCTCACGACACACACGGGAGAGTGTACAGTCACCGCTTGTCGTACTGAAGTTAAAAGTACGAAAAGGAGGCGACTTTTTTTATGGCAAGTCAAGTAATGAGAATCACATTGAAAGCGTATGATCATCAGCTGGTTGATGCATCCGCAAAAAAAATCATCGAAACTGTTAAAAAGAATGGAGCGCAGGTGAGCGGACCGGTACCGCTTCCGACTAAGAAGGAAGTAGTAACCATCTTGAGAGCTGTTCACAAATATAAAGATTCCAGAGAACAGTTCGAGCAGAGAACTCATAAGAGACTGATCGATATCATTGCACCGACACAGAAGACAGTTGATGCTCTGTCCAGACTGGAAATGCCAGCAGGTGTTTATATCGATATCAAAATGAAAAACAAATAAGTAGAGCATCATTAACTACAGAACGCAGTAATTCCTAAAATTTAGGATGAACGTCCAGGTGACGTTCCGCTGTAAATCACAGGAGGTAATTATAATGAAGAAAGCTATCTTAGCTACAAAAGTCGGAATGACTCAGATCTTCAACGAAGACGGTGTGCTTACACCAGTAACCGTACTTCAGGCTGGTCCTTGCGTAGTAACACAGATTAAGACTGTAGAGAACGACGGATACAGCGCAGTACAGGTTGGTTTCGTTGACAAGAAAGACAAAATTGTAAACAAAGACAAGAGCGGTAAGAAAGAGATCGTTCATCGTCACGGTGTAACAAAGGCAGAGCAGGGACATTTTGCAAAGGCTGGAGTTACAGGTAAGAGATATGTAAAAGAGTTTAAATTTGAAAATGCTGAGGAGTACACACTGGCTCAGGAAATCAAAGCTGACATCTTTACGGTTGGAGATAAGGTTGATGCAACAGCAATCTCCAAAGGTAAAGGATTCCAGGGTGCAATTAAGAGACACAATCAGCATAGAGGACCTATGACTCACGGTTCTAAGTTCCACCGTCATGCAGGTTCCAACGGTGCTGCATCTGACCCGAGTAAAGTATTCAAAGGTAAAAAGATGCCAGGACAGATGGGAAGCAAGAAGATCACTATCCAGAATCTGGAGATTGTTCGCGTAGATGCAGAGAAGAACTTGCTTCTGGTTAAAGGTTCTGTACCGGGACCAAAGAAATCTTTAGTAACAATTAAAGAGACAGTGAAAGCTATCTAAGCTTTACTTAGGAAAGGAGGAACACTAGAGATGGCAAACGTAGCAGTTTACAATATCGAAGGTAAAGAAGTTGGTACAATCGACTTAAACGATGCTGTATTCGGTGTAGAAGTTAATGAACACTTAGTACACATGGCAGTTGTAAGCCAGCTTGCAAATAAACGTCAGGGAACTCAGAAAGCTAAAACACGTTCTGAAGTATCTGGTGGCGGAAGAAAACCATGGAGACAGAAAGGAACAGGTCACGCAAGACAGGGATCCACAAGAGCTCCACAGTGGACAGGCGGCGGAGTAGTATTCGCACCGGTACCGAGAGATTATTCATTCAAGATGAATAAGAAAGAAAGACGCGCAGCTCTGAAATCAGTTCTCAGCGCGAAAGTAGCAGAGAAGAAGTTCATTGTAATCGATGAGATTAAATTCGAAGAGATCAAGACAAAGAACTTTGCAAATATTCTTAAGAACTTAGATGTAAATAAAGCATTAGTAGTATTAGAGGATGGCAATACAAACGCAGAGATTTCCGCAAGAAATATTGCAGATGTAAAAACAGCTAAGACTAATACAATCAATGTGTACGACATCTTAAAATACAACACAGTAATCGCAACGAAGGCTGCTGTTGCAACAATCGAGGAGGTGTACGCATAATGGCAAACGTTCAGTATTATGATGTAATCCTTAAACCGGTAGTAACTGAGAAGAGCATGGAGCTTATGGGAGAGAAGAAATATACTTTCCTTGTACACACAGAGGCTACAAAATCTCAGATCAAAGAAGCTGTTGAAAAAATGTTCTCCGGAACAAAGGTTAAGAGTGTAAACACAATGAACCTTGACGGAAAGAACAAGAGAGTTCGTGGAACATTCAAATTCGGAAAGACAGCTAAGACAAAGAAAGCAATCGTTCAGCTTACAGCTGACAGCGCAGATATTGAGATCTTCGAGGGGTTATAAGACTTGCTGAAGACGAGCGTCAGCGAAGACTGAAGCTTAGTCGGACCCCGTTCGCTGAGGTTAGCGAGGTCATTTCGAGCTTAGCGAAGCGAACATACACCGCGCGAAGCGCGACAATTAGACGGAAAGAAACCGTGACAATAAACAGTAATTGAAAGGAGAAGTAATCATGGGAATTAAAACATATCGCCCATATACGCCTTCCAGAAGACAGATGACTGGATCTGATTTCTCTGAAATCACAAAGACAACTCCAGAAAAATCTCTGTTAGCTCCAAAGAGCAGACAGGCAGGACGTAATAATCAAGGTAAAATCACAGTTAGACACCGCGGAGGCGGAGCTAAGAAGAAATATAGAGTAATCGACTTCAAGAGAAGAAAAGATGGAATCGCTGCAAAGGTAATCGGTATTGAGTACGATCCGAACAGAACAGCAAACATCGCTCTGATCTGCTATGAAGATGGTGAGAAAGCTTACATTCTTGCACCGGAAGGATTGAAAGACGGAATGAAAGTTATGAACGGACCGGAAGCTGAGGTTCATGTTGGTAACTGCCTCCCACTTTCTGAAATCCCGGTAGGTACACAGATTCATAACATTGAGCTGTATCCTGGAAAAGGCGGACAGCTGGTTCGTTCCGCTGGTAACAGTGCACAGCTGATGGCTAAAGAAGGAAAGTATGCAACCCTTCGTCTTCCTTCTGGAGAAATGAGAATGGTTCCAATCGTTTGCCGCGCATCTGTTGGTGTTGTTGGTAACGGAGACCACAGCCTGATTAACGTTGGTAAAGCAGGACGTAAACGTCATATGGGTATCAGACCTACAGTTCGTGGTTCTGTTATGAACCCGAATGACCATCCGCACGGTGGTGGTGAAGGTAAGACTGGAATCGGTCGTCCGGGTCCGTGTACTCCTTGGGGTAAACCGGCACTTGGTCTTAAGACTCGTAAGAAAAACAAACAGTCTAACAAGTTAATCGTAAGAAGACGTGATGGTAAAGGTATTAAATAATAGATTCGTAAGGAGGTAGAACCATGGCTCGTTCACTTAAAAAAGGACCATTCGCAGATGCAAGTCTGCTTAAGAAGATTGATGCTATGAACGCATCCGGCGACAAGTCAGTTATCAAAACATGGTCTCGTCGTTCTACAATCTTCCCAAGCATGGTTGGACATACAATCGCCGTTCATGACGGAAGAAAACACGTTCCTGTATATGTAACAGAGGATATGGTTGGACACAAACTCGGAGAGTTCGTAGCAACCAGAACCTACAGAGGACATGGAAAAGACGAGAAGAAATCCAGAGTTAGATAGTAAACAACGTATTTGAAAGGAGGGTTCATCCATGGCAAAAGGACATAGATCCCAGATCAAGAGAGAGAGAAATGCTAATAAGGACACCAGACCTTCAGCTAAGTTATCTTACGCTAGAGTATCTGTTCAGAAAGCATGTTTCGTATTGGATGCCATCAGAGGTAAGGATGTAACAACAGCACTTGGTATTTTAACTTACAATCCAAGATATGCTTCAAGTTTAATAAAGAAATTATTAGAGTCAGCAATTGCTAACGCTGAGAATAACAATGGTATGAGCGCTGAAAATCTTTATATTGCAGAAGCTTATGCAAACAAAGGACCAACAATGAAGAGAATCAGACCTAGAGCACAGGGTAGAGCTTACAGAATCGAGAAGAGAATGAGCCACATTACACTGGTGCTTGATGAAAGATAAGGAGGGCAATCATGGGACAGAAAGTTAATCCTCATGGCTTAAGAGTCGGTGTTATCAAAGATTGGGACTCTAAATGGTATGCAGAGAAAGATTTTGCTGATAACCTGGTAGAAGACCATGAAATCAGAACATTTCTGAAAAAGAAATTATACAGCGCTGGTATCTCCAAGATTGAGATCGAGAGAGCATCTGACCGCGTTAAAATTATCATTTACACAGCTAAACCGGGTGTTGTAATCGGTAAGGGCGGAGCTGAGATCGAGAAGGTTAAAGCTGAGCTTGCACAGTTTACAGACAAGAAGCTGGTTGTAGATATTAAAGAAGTAAAGAGACCTGACAAGGATGCTCAGTTAGTAGCTGAGAACATTGCACTTCAGTTAGAGAATCGTATTTCTTTCAGACGTGCTATGAAATCCTGCATGTCCAGAACTATGAAATCAGGAGCACTTGGTGTGAAGACTTCTGTATCAGGACGTCTTGGCGGAGCTGATATGGCTCGTACAGAGTTCTACAGCGAGGGAACAATTCCGCTTCAGACACTGAGAGCAGACATTGACTACGGATTCGCTGAAGCTGACACAACTTATGGAAAAGTTGGTGTTAAGGTATGGGTTTATAAAGGCGAAGTTCTTCCGGAGAAGGCAGCAAAGGAAGGGAGAGATAAATAATGTTAATGCCAAAAAGAGTAAAACGTCGTAAACAGTTCCGTGGATCCATGAAAGGAAAAGCTCTTCGTGGAAACACACTTTCATATGGTGAATATGGTATTGTTGCAACGGAACCATGCTGGATCCGTTCCAACCAGATTGAGGCAGCCCGTGTAGCTATGACTCGTTATATCAAGCGTGGCGGTAAAGTTTGGATTAAAATATTCCCAGATAAACCAGTAACTACGAAACCAGCTGAAACACGTATGGGTTCCGGTAAAGGTACCTTAGAATACTGGGTAGCAGTTGTTAAGCCGGGTCGCGTTATGTTTGAAATCGCAGGCGTACCTGAGGAAGTAGCAAGAGAAGCGCTTCGTCTGGCAACACACAAGTTACCTTGTAAATGTAAAATCGTTTCTCGCGCAGACTTAGAAGGCGGTGATAACAGTGAAAATTAATGCATTTGTAGAAGATTTAAGAACAAAATCAGCTGCAGAGCTGAATGAAGAATTAGTAGCTGCTAAAAAGGAACTCTTTAACCTGAGATTCCAGAACGCAACAAATCAGTTAGATAATACCAGCAGAATTAAAGAAGTTAGAAAGAACATTGCAAGAATCCAGACAGTAATTACTGAGATGGCTAAAGCTGAATAATCCGGAAAGGAGAAAAAGTCGTGGAAAGAAATTTAAGAAAAACACGTGTGGGCAAAGTTGTCAGCAATAAAATGGATAAGACAATTGTTGTTGCAGTTGAAGACCACGTAAAACATCCGCTTTACAATAAGATTGTAAAAAGAACTTATAAATTAAAAGCTCACGATGAAGCAAATGAATGCAATATCGGCGATAAAGTAAAAGTAATGGAAACAAGACCTCTGTCCAAAGATAAGAGATGGAGACTTGTAGAAGTTATGGAAAAAGTTAAATAGTATATAAGGAGGGAAACCTGCATGATACAGCAAGAAAGCAGACTGAAAGTAGCAGACAATACAGGTGCGAAAGAGTTACTGTGTATCCGTGTGCTTGGTGGTTCAACCAGAAGATATGCAAGCATTGGCGACGTTATTGTTGCAACTGTTAAAGATGCAACACCAGGCGGCGTTGTTAAAAAAGGTGATGTAGTAAAAGCTGTAGTTGTACGTACTGTAAAAGGTACTCGTCGTAAAGATGGTTCCTACATCCGTTTCGACGAAAATGCTGCTGTTATTATAAAAGACGATAAAAACCCAAGAGGAACCCGTATCTTCGGGCCAGTAGCAAGAGAGCTTCGTGACAAACAGTTCATGAAAATTGTTTCCTTAGCTCCGGAAGTACTTTAAGGAGGTGCGAGAAGATGTCAACTATGAAGATCAAAAAAGGCGATATGGTTAAAGTTATTGCCGGTAAAGATAAAGACAAAGAAGGCAAAGTCATCTCTGTAAATCAGAAGGACAAAACAGTTCTTGTTGAAGGTGTTAACATGCTGACAAAACATGCTAAACCAAGCATGGCTAATCAGAATGGTGGCATCATTCATCAGGAAGGACCTATTGATATTTCTAACGTAATGTACATTCACAAAGGAAAAGCTACAAGAGTAGGTTTCAAGATGGATGGAGACAAGAAAGTACGTTTTGCAAAATCAACAGGTGAAGTTATCGATTAATTTTGAGGAAGGAGGTCCAGGGCTTTGAGTAGACTGAAAGAACAGTACCAGAACGAGATCATTGATGCAATGATCAAAAAGTTCGGTTATAAAAATATCATGGAAGTGCCGAAACTCGATAAGGTTGTTATCAACATGGGTGTTGGCGAAGCAAAAGATAATGCAAAGGCTTTAGAGTCAGCTATTGCTGATATGGAAAAAATCACAGGACAGAAAGCAGTTGTATGTAAGGCAAAGAAATCCGTAGCTAACTTCAAACTGAGAGAAGGAATGCCGATCGGATGTAAGGTTACATTGAGAGGAGAGAAGATGTACGAATTCGTAGATCGTCTTGTTAATCTTGCACTGCCTCGTGTACGTGACTTTAGAGGAGTTAATCCGAACGCATTTGACGGAAGAGGTAACTACGCTCTTGGTGTAAAAGAACAGCTTATCTTCCCGGAAATCGAGTATGATAAAGTGGACAAGGTAAGAGGTATGGACGTAATCTTCGTTACAACAGCTAAGACTGACGAAGAGGCACGTGAGCTGCTGAAACAGTTCAACATGCCGTTTACAAAATAAGGAGGTAAATTATGGCTAAAACAGCAATGAAAATCAAACAGCAGCGTAAGCAGAAATTCTCCACAAGAGAATACAATCGCTGCAGAATTTGTGGTCGTCCGCATGCATATTTAAGAAAATATGGAATCTGCCGTGTTTGCTTCCGCGAACTGGCATACAAAGGACAGATCCCAGGTGTGAAAAAGGCAAGCTGGTAAGGAGGTAAAGAGCAAATGACTATGAGTGATCCAATTGCAGATATGCTTACAAGAATTCGTAATGCAAATACTGCTAAACATGATACAGTTGATATCCCGGCATCCAAGATGAAAATCGCGATTGCAGATATCTTACTGAATGAAGGATATATCGCTAAATACGACATCGTAGAAGACGGTGCGTTCAAGACAATCCGTGTAACATTAAAATACGGTGCAGACAAGAATGAGAAAGTTATTTCCGGTCTGAAGAGAATTTCCAAACCAGGTCTTCGTGTATATGCAAACAGCGAAGAACTGCCGAAGGTACTGGGTGGACTTGGAACAGCTATCATTTCTACAAACCACGGTGTAATCACAGACAAAGAGGCTAGAAAGCTTGGCGTAGGTGGAGAAGTACTGTGCTTTGTATGGTAACTATCACAAGGTAAGAACTGAAAACAGAGAAGCCAACGCAGCTTCTCCGAGAATTTAAGTTAAGGAGGACAAGGCAATGTCACGTATAGGAAGACTGCCAATCAAGGTTCCAGCAGGAGTTACTGTTGAAATTACTGAGAACAATAAAGTGACCGTAACAGGTCCAAAGGGAACTCTTTCCAAAGAGCTTCCAACAGAAATGGAAATCAAACAGGAAGGCGATGAAATCATCGTAACAAGACCTAACGACTTAAAGAGAATGAAATCTCTTCACGGTCTTACAAGAACACTGATCAACAACATGGTTGTTGGTGTGACAGAAGGATACAAGAAAGTTCTGGAAGTTAACGGTGTTGGATACAGAGCAGCAAAATCCGGAAATAAATTAACACTGAGTCTTGGATATTCTCATCCGGTAGAGATGATTGATCCGGAAGGTGTTGAGACTGTTCTTGAAGGACAGAACAAGATTACTGTTCAGGGTATCGATAAAGAAAAAGTAGGCCAATACGCAGCTGAAATCAGAGACAAGAGAAGACCGGAGCCTTACAAAGGTAAAGGTATTAAATATGCTGATGAAGTTATCAGACGTAAAGTTGGTAAGACTGGTAAGAAATAAATAAGGAGAGTGTGAAAATGGTTAGCAAAAAATCTAGAAGCGAAGTTCGTGTTAAAAAGCACAGAAAATTACGTAACCGTTTTAGCGGTACAGCTGAGTGCCCGCGTTTAGCAGTATTCAGAAGTAATAACCACATGTATGCTCAGATTATTGACGACACAGTTGGTAACACTCTGGTTTCTGCTTCCACTCTTCAGAAAGAAGTGAAAGCAAACTTAGAAAAAACCAACGACGTTAATGCTGCAGCATGTTTAGGAAAAGTCATTGCAGAAAAAGCACTGGAAAAAGGCATCAAGGATGTTGTTTTTGACAGAGGCGGCTTTATATATCATGGCAAGATCAAGGCATTAGCAGACGCAGCTAGAGAAGCTGGACTGAATTTCTAGAAGGAGGAGCACACATGAAACAGGAACGTATTGATGCTGGTTCATTAGAATTAACAGAAAAAGTAGTATCAATTAAGCGTGTTACCAAAGTTGTTAAGGGTGGTCGTAACATGAGATTCACAGCTTTAGTTGTTGTAGGTGATGGAAACGGCCATGTTGGTGCAGGTTTAGGAAAGGCAACTGAAATTCCGGAGGCAATTCGCAAAGGAAAAGAAGATGCTGCTAAAAAACTTATTTCTGTTGCATTAGATGAGAATGGAAGTATTACACATGATTTAATCGGTAAATTCGGAAGCGCTTCAGTATTACTGAAGAAAGCACCGGAAGGTACTGGAGTTATTGCCGGTGGTCCGGCTCGTGCCGTTATCGAGATGGCAGGAATAAAGAACATCCGTACAAAATCTCTGGGATCTAACAATAAGCAGAACGTAGTTCTTGCTACAATTGAAGGATTAAGTCAGGTTAAAACTCCAGAAGAAGTAGCTAAGCTTCGCGGAAAATCTGTTGAAGAAATCTTAGGCTAAGTAAGGAGGTAGACCGAGATGGCAAACTTAAAAATCACTTTAGTAAAATCTACAATTGGTGCTGTACCGAAGCATAAAAGAACTGTAGAGGCACTTGGACTTAAAAAGACAGGCAGATCTGTTGAACTTCCGGATAATGCAGCAACAAGAGGAATGATTAAACAGGTTCAGCATTTAGTAAAAGTAGAAGAAGTTTAAATAATAATATCGAGTAAGGAGGTGTCACAATGGATTTATCAAACTTAAGACCTGCTGATGGTGCAAAACAGAGCGATAATTTCAGAAGAGGACGTGGACACGGTTCTGGTAATGGTAAAACTGCTGGTAAGGGACACAAAGGTCAGAAGGCTCGTTCAGGCGGCACAAGACCAGGCTTCGAAGGTGGTCAGATGCCATTATATAGAAGAATTCCAAAGAGAGGTTTCACAAACAGAAACTCTAAGACAATCGTTGGAATTAATGTAAGTGCTCTTGAAGTATTCGAGAATGATGCTGTAGTTTCTGTAGAAACATTAGTAGAGGCTGGTATCGTTAAGAACCCAAGAGATGGCGTTAAAATCCTCGGAAAAGGAGAGTTAACTAAGAAGCTCACAGTTCAGGCTAATGCATTCAGCGCTGGCGCTGCTGCAAAGATTGAAGCTCTTGGTGGAAAAGCAGAGGTGATCTAATTGTTTAAGACATTTCGAAAGGCATTTCAAATTGAAGATATTCGAAAGAAAATCTTATATACATTTTTAATGTTGATCGTAATCAGACTTGGATCCCAGATGCCTACGCCTGGTGTTAACCCGCAATACATTAAGGATTTTTTTGCACAGAACACGGGGGAAGCGTTTAACTTATTTAACGCTTTCACCGGTGGATCCTTTGAGCAAATGTCCATATTTGCTCTTAGTATAACACCATATATTACATCTTCCATCATTATGCAGCTGATGACTATTGCAATTCCGAAGCTTGAGGAAATGCAGAAGGAAGGCGAAGATGGAAGAAAAAAGATTGCAGCAATGACACGTTATGTCACAGTAGCGCTTGCATTGATCGAATCTACTGCCATGGCAGTTGGTTTTGGTCGTCAGGGACTTCTGGTCGAGTATAACTTTGTAAATGCTGCTACTGTAGTGCTGACACTCACAGCAGGTTCTGCGTTCCTGATGTGGATTGGTGAAAGAATTACAGAGAAGGGTGTTGGAAACGGTATTTCGATTGTATTGGTAATTAACATTATTTCACGTATCCCGAGTGATATGACAACACTGTTTGAACAGTTTGTAAAGGGTAAAAGCTTTGCATCCGGAACGCTTGCTGTAATCATTATCCTTGCAATCATTCTTGCACTTGTTGTATTTGTTATCATTCTTCAGGATGGTGAGAGAAGAATTGCAGTACAATACTCCCAGAAAGTACAGGGCAGAAGAACTTACGGCGGACAGTCGTCAAGCATTCCGTTAAAAGTTAATACTGCCGGAGTTATTCCGATTATCTTTGCATCTTCACTGATGCAGTTTCCTATTGTTATAGCAAGTTTTCTTGGAAAAGGAAATGGAAGCGGAATCGGAAGTGAGATTTTACGTGGATTGAATCAGGGTAACTGGTGTAATCCACAACATATCCAGTATAGCTGGGGACTTATCGTATATATTATTCTTACCGTATTTTTTGCATATTTTTATACTTCCATTACATTTAACCCGATGGAAATTGCCAACAATATGAAAAAAAGCGGTGGCTTTATTCCAGGTATCCGTCCCGGTAAACCGACGGTTGAATATCTGACAAAGATTTTAAACCGTATTATCTTTATCGGAGCTTGCGGACTGATCATGATTCAGGTTGTACCAATCTTCTTTAATGGAGTATTTGGTGCGAGTGTATCATTTGGTGGTACTTCCCTGATCATTATCGTGAGCGTTATCCTGGAAACACTCAAGCAGATTGAATCACAGATGCTTGTGCGTAATTATAGAGGATTCTTAAACAGATAATATTTTGACTCGCGGAATTTTTTTCGCGGGTTAAAATGCTATAAAGGAGGAAGTAACATATGAAGATTATTATGTTAGGCGCACCAGGCGCAGGCAAAGGAACCCAGGCAAAGAAAATCGCTGCAAAATACGAGATTCCTCACATCTCCACAGGAGATATTTTCCGTGCAAATATTAAAAATGGCACGGAGCTTGGAAAAAAAGCCAAAACTTATATGGATCAGGGACTCTTGGTTCCGGATGAACTGGTTGTAGATCTGGTTGTAGATCGTGTAAACCAGGATGACTGTGCAAATGGATATGTACTGGATGGATTTCCGAGGACAATTCCACAGGCAGAAGCACTCACTAAAGCTCTGGAAACCCTGGGACAGAAGGTTGATTATGCCATTGATGTAAATGTTCCGGATGAAAATATCGTAAAGCGTATGGGCGGAAGACGTGCATGTGTAGGATGTGGAGCTACATATCATCTTGAATATGCGGCACCCAAAAAAGACGGAATCTGTGATACCTGTGGCGGGGAGCTTATTTTAAGAGATGACGACAAGCCGGAGACAGTTCAGAAACGTCTGAATGTGTATCATGAGCAGACACAGCCACTCATTGATTATTATACTAATGAAGGTATTTTGAAAACGGTTGATGGAACCGTAGATATCAATGATGTTTTCCAGGCTATCGTGGAGATTTTGGGAGCGTAATATTATGCCAATTACAATCAAATCATCCAGAGAAATTGAACTAATGAAAGAGGCCGGAAGAATTCTGGAGAAGGTACATAATGAACTTGCTGTGGCTTTACGCCCGGGAATGAGTACCCTTGATATTGATCGTCTGGGAGAGGAGTTAATACGAAGCTATGGCTGTATTCCTTCTTTCCTGGACTACAACGGATATCCGGCATCAATTTGCGTGTCAGTGAATGATGAGGTGGTTCACGGAATTCCGACTGCGGATCGTATTTTACAGGAGGGTGACATTGTCAGTCTGGACGCGGGAGTAATTTATAAAGGATACCATTCTGATGCCGCCAGGACGTATGGAATTGGTGAAATCAGTGCAGAAGCGCAGAAATTAATAAAAGTTACGCGGGAAAGCTTCTTTGAAGGTATAAAATATGCAAAAGAAGGCAATCATCTATTTGATATTTCAGCTGCAATCGGCAGATATGCGGAGGGATATGGATATGGAGTAGTCCGTGACCTTTGCGGACATGGAATAGGAACAAATCTGCATGAATCTCCGGAAATACCGAATTACGTGATGAACCGTAAAGGAGTAAAGCTTAAGGCAGGCATGACACTTGCTATTGAGCCTATGATTAACATGGGAGGTTATGAGGTGGATTGGATGGATGATGACTGGACTGTCGTCAGCAGAGACCATTCCCTGTCAGCTCACTATGAAAATACGGTGTTAATAACGGAGAGTGAACCGGTGCTTTTGACTCTGAGTGGTCCGGAACCATTTGAAAAGTAGGAACCGGAAAGGACAGAGGAGGAAGGATTATGGAAAAATTCAAACCGGGGGTACCGGTGATCTCCAAAGCCGGACATGATGCCGGAAAGTTTTATATCATAATAGAAGTAAAGGATGCGTATGTATATTTAGCAGACGGCAGAATTAGAACGCTTGAGCATCTGAAAAAGAAGAAAAAAAAGCATGTTCAGATTATAAACCGGGAACATGATATCACTGGACTTGATGATGTGGGAATTAAACGGATACTAAAGGAATACGAAAAAGTGTAGGAGGAATCATCTATGTCAAAAGCTGACGTAATCGAAATTGAAGGAACTGTAGTAGAAAAATTACCAAATGCAATGTTTCAGGTGGAACTGGAAAATGGACACCAGGTACTTGCACATATCAGTGGAAAACTGAGAATGAACTTTATTAAAATTTTACCGGGAGATAAGGTAACACTGGAACTTTCACCATATGATCTGTCTAAAGGAAGAATTATTTGGAGAGATAAATAAATATCGTAAAAAAGCTATTGACTTTATTTGACTTTGAGTGCTATACTATATAAGCGCGTTTCCGGGCATTTATTTATTTGCCTGAAATAAGGGGATGAATCAAAACAGCACGGGATGCGCATGGTACAGAAGTCAGCAGGTGGACGAAAGGAGGATTTGACGTGAAGGTTAGATCATCAGTAAAACCGATTTGCGAAAAATGCAAAGTAATTAAAAGAAAAGGAAGCATTCGCATTATCTGCGAAAATCCAAAGCATAAACAGCGTCAGGGATAGGTACTGAACACTTAGATGATGTTTATGCAAATGAATTAGGCGGCTGATAGTTGACACACCAGGCAGTGTGTGAACTATTTAAAATATACAAGGAAGCACCTTTGGCCGGTGAAAATCCTTCGTATATTGCTTCTAATGCCGGCCCGTCATTACCGTTTCTTCTATAATATAGAATTTGCGGTGGCCGGAAAGGGCGTGCATACCGAACGCGCCTGGGTTATGCAAAATGCAAACCCCTATTAAAGACGATAACAAAACAGAAAATGGAGGAAAATCACATGGCTCGTATTGCAGGTGTAGACTTACCAAGAGACAAACGTGTTGAAATCGGATTAACTTATATCTACGGAATTGGTAGAACAAGCGCAAACCGTATTTTGGCAGAGGCAGGAGTAGATCCTGATATTCGCTGCAGAGACTTAACAGATGAGGATGTTAAGAAAATCAGCGCAGTAATCGATGAAACTCAGACAGTTGAAGGTGATCTTCGCAGAGAGATCGCACTTAACATTAAGAGATTGCAGGAGATTGGATGCTATAGAGGTATCCGTCACAGAAAAGGACTTCCGGTTCGTGGTCAGAAGACAAAGACCAATGCAAGAACAAGAAAAGGTCCTAAGAGAACAGTTGCAAACAAAAAGAAATAATTAAGTAACAAGACAATTATAATGAAGGAAAGTGTAGGTTAGTTTTATTATGGCAAAGAAAGTTACAAAGAAAGTGACAAAGAAACGTGTCAAGAAAAACGTTGAACGCGGACAAGCACACATCCAGTCATCTTTTAATAATACAATCGTTACATTAACAGATGCACAGGGAAATGCTCTTTCATGGGCAAGTGCTGGTGGTCTTGGATTCAGAGGTTCAAGGAAATCTACTCCTTATGCAGCACAGATGGCAGCTGAGACAGCAGCTAAAGCAGCATTAGTACATGGTTTGAAATCCGTAGACGTTATGGTTAAAGGACCTGGTTCAGGAAGAGAAGCAGCAATCCGTGCTCTTCAGGCTTGTGGAATTGATGTAACAAGCATTAAAGATGTTACTCCGGTACCGCACAACGGATGCCGTCCACCGAAACGCAGAAGAGTGTAGTCGCATACCACTTAGCGAAAGTATGTTGATTAATGCAATATCATAATGTCAAAAATTTAGGAGGAAAAAGAACATGGCAGTAAATAGAGTTCCGGTTCTTAAAAGATGTCGTTCACTTGGAATGGACCCAGTCTATTTAGGAATTGATAAAAAGTCTAACAGACAGTTAAAGAGATCCAACAGAAAAATGAGTGAGTATGGTCTTCAGTTACGTGAGAAACAGAAAGCTAAATTTATCTATGGTGTATTAGAGAAACCTTTCAGAAACTACTTCACAAAAGCTCAGCAGATGCAGGGTATGACAGGTCCAAACCTTATGATTCTTCTGGAGTCCAGACTGGACAACGTTGTATTCCGTATGGGACTTGCAAGAACTCGCCGTGAAGCAAGACAGATTGTAGATCACAAGCATGTACTTGTTAATGGAAAACAGGTTAATATCCCATCTTATTTAATCAAAGCTGGTGATGTGATTGAAATCAAAGAGAAATGCAAAGGTTCCCAGAGATATAAAGATATCGTAGAAGTTACTGGCGGACGTATGGTTCCGGCATGGCTTGAAGTTGACGCTGAAAACTTAAAAGGAACAGTGAAAGAGCTTCCTACACGTGACGAAATCGACGTTCCGGTAGACGAGATGCTTATCGTCGAATTATATTCTAAATAAGATCCATTCGGGCGCCCCGCAGCTGCATTTATGCACGGCGGGATACGCCTGATTAGGTTTATTTGGAGCATTTGACCCTCGATAAACGTAAATAACCCACAAGGAGGGACCTTATAGTGTTTGATTTTAATAAACCAAATATTGAAATAACCGAGATTTCAGAAGATAAGAAATATGGAAGATTCGTTGTGGAGCCTCTTGAAAGAGGTTATGGCACAACACTTGGAAATTCTCTCAGAAGAATTATGCTTTCTTCACTTCCTGGTGCTGCAATCAGTCAGGTGAAGATTGATGGAGTCCTGCATGAATTTAGCTCCATTCCAGGTGTAAAGGAAGACGTTACAGAGATTATCATGAACCTGAAATCATTAGCTATCAAGAATACATCTGAGACAGATGAGCCAAAGACAGCATACATTGATTTCGAGGGTGAAGGCGTTGTAACAGGTGCCGATATTCAGGTGGATTCTGATATTGAGATTATGAATCCGGATACTGTTATTGCTACACTGAATGGTGGGGCAGACAGTAAATTATATATGGAACTTACAATCACAAAGGGTAGAGGATACGTAAGTTCAGAGAAGAACAAGAATGAAGAACTGCCAATCGCAGTTATTCCGATTGATTCTATCTATACTCCGGTAGAGCGTGTAAATCTGACTGTAGAGAATACACGTGTTGGTCAAATCACAGACTTTGATAAGCTGACACTTGATGTCTGGACAAACGGAACGCTGGTTCCGGATGAAGCAGTAAGTCTGGCGGCAAAAGTACTTAGCGAGCATCTTAAATTATTTATTGATCTGTCTGAAGTTGCACAGGCAGCAGAAGTTATGATCGAGAAAGAAGATGACGAGAAAGAAAAAGTGCTGGAGATGAGCATTGACGAACTGGAGCTTTCTGTTCGTTCATACAACTGTCTGAAGAGAGCAGGAATCAATACAGTAGAGGAGCTGACAAACAGAACTCCGGAGGATATGATGAAAGTTCGTAACCTCGGACGTAAGTCTCTGGAAGAAGTGTTAGCGAAATTAAAAGAACTTGGCTTAGAATTAAGCCAGGGCGAGGAATAGAGCGGACGAAGTCCGCGATGCCGATTGAACTACTAACGTTCAAGCGGCTTCCACTAATCTTAGCTAAGGCGAGTGTAAACGAAGCCCGAGGTTAGTGCCAGGAGTTCGTTGTCCAGTAAGCCCGAAAGTGCATGGCAGCGGCATTTGGCTAGTAAGCCCGAAGATGCATAACCAAGTGTTAATAATGGAGGAAAAGAAAAATGGCAAAGTATAGAAAACTCGGCAGAACATCCAGCCAGAGAAAAGCATTATTAAGAAACCAGGTAACAGCACTGTTAAACAATGGTAAAATTAGAACAACTGAAGCAAAAGCAAAAGAAATCCGCAAAATTGCTGAAGGCATCATTGCACTGGCTGTAAAAGAGAAAGATAATTTCGAAGAAGTAACTGTTACAGCAAAGGTTGCACGCAAAGATAAAGATGGCAAGAGAGTAAAAGAAGTTGTAGATGGTAAGAAAGTTACTGTATACGATGAAGTAGAGAAGAAGATTAAGAAAGATATGCCATCCAGACTGCATGCAAGAAGAGAGATGCTGAAAGTTCTTTACCCGGTTAAAGAAGTTCCGACTGCAGCAGCAGGAAAGAAGAAAAATACAAAGGAAGTTGATTTGGTTGCTAAGTTATTCGACGAAATCGCTCCAAAATATGCAGACCGCAACGGTGGTTACACAAGAATTGTAAAGATTGGTCAGCGTAAAGGTGATGCAGCTATGGAAGTTCTGATCGAGCTTGTATAGTCTCTGCATGAAAAGATAAATAATTTAAAGATTAACGCATCCTGAGAAATCAGGGTGCGTTTTTTTTAAATAGTACTTGCATAAGTGATGTACAAAACGTATAATTGTATTAAACCAATAATACAAAAAGTAGAGATGACAAAGGGGTATATATGGAACCATTGATTAAAATTGAACACATGTATAAGATTTATAATCCGGGTGATGATGAAGTTAGAGCCCTGGATGACGTGAGTATGGAGATTCAAAGAGGAGAGCTTACAGCTATTATCGGACACTCGGGCTCGGGAAAATCAACTCTTATGAATATGCTGGGATGTCTGGACATTCCTACATCAGGAAAGTATTTTCTGAATGGGAAAGATGTTTTTAGCATGACGGACAATCAATTGTCGGATATCCGTAATCAGGAAATCGGCTTTATTTTTCAGGGATTTAATTTGATTGCCAATCTGGATGCGCTGGGAAACGTGGAATTACCCCTCATATACAGAGGGATAGATAAGAAGACCAGGCAGGAGCTTTCGAGAGAGGCGCTGCGTATGGTAGGATTGGAACCACGAATACATCACAAGCCATCGGAGATGTCAGGCGGTCAGCAGCAGAGGGTAGCGGTTGCCAGGGCAATAGCGGCAAAACCACCAATTATTCTTGCGGATGAACCTACAGGAAATCTGGATTCTCATTCAACAGAAGAGATTCTGCAGATATTGAAGGGATTACATGAAGCTGGAAGAACGGTCATTATTATTACTCACGATCCGGATATTGCCAGTCAGACGGATAGAGTTGTACAGATAAAGGACGGGAAAATAGAGAAGGATTACTGGAATGAAAAAGAATAATATAACAAGGGAGAATCATTTTATGAATTCAGAAGCAGTGAAAAAGGAACGAAAGAAATTGCCGGGATGGTTTATTTTTCCTATATTAGGTGTATTGGTTCTAGTATTTTTTGTCTTTTCAAAGCTGATAGGCGGCGGGGAGGCAAAAAGTACGGAGATGGATGTGGCAGTAGTAGAACGCGAAGATATCAAATCTGTCTATAATACATCTGGCACCGTGGAAAGCGGTAAAACAAAGGTGTTCTATTCTCCGGTAAATGCTCCGGTTAAGATATGCAATGCAAAAGTGGGAACAGCAGTGAAAGCCGGAGATATACTGGTAACTTTTGATACAACGAATCTGGAAAGGGATAATCAGAGGTCAGAGCTGGATGTTCTGTCTGCGAAATATTCGAATCAGGACGCTTTGGAACAAAATAGCCGGACTGCTCAGAGTGCTGCACAGGCAGAGGCTCAGACAGCAGCATCCATTCAGAAGCTGCGCAGTCAGATCAGTGAGAAACAGACCGAGATCAGTCAGCTTCAGGCGCAGGCAGAGAGTGAGAGTGCAGAGGCGGCTAAAATTGCATCGCAGACAGCAGATTTACAGCAAAAAATAGAGGCAAATTTAAACGAGCAGAGTGCGCAGAAGGCGGTAAAAGAAAATGCAGAGCGAGAATTAACGACGTTAGATCCGTCGAACCCTGAAGCAGCGGCGAGAATTGCGGAGCTTCAGACGACGGCGGCAGATGCTACCAATCGGATCAGCCAGCTTGAGCAGGAGTACCGGAGTCTGGAACAGCAGCTTGGTCAATTGGGAAGTGCAGATGCAGCAGCAGTTATACAGCAGCTTACGGCAGCCCAGCAGGAACTGGCATCGCTTCAACAATCTTTATCTGAACTGGAGAGTACATCAGGAAATACCGTCCCATCCGGACTTACCGGTGCACAGCTTAAGAATATGCAGATTACCGAGAATCTTGCCGAGCTTGCAAAGCTCAGTACAACTGAGCTTCTGGAAAAAGGAAAAGAAGGTCTGAAAGCAGAATTTGATGGAGTAATAGCAGATGTGAAAGCTGTAGAGGGAAGTGATACGGCTCAGGGAATGGAATTATTTACACTGGTGAGCAATCAGGATGTATACATAGCATTGGAAGTACCGGCAGGTGATTTTGAAAATTTGTCCACAGGAAGCAGTGCAACTATAAAAATAGGCAAACATTCCTATCAGGGAACTGTTGATTCTATTGATAAGATTGCGCTTCCTAATGCAAAGGGAAATCCGGTTGTCGGAGCAAAGGTACGACTCTCAAATCCGGATGAACATATCTGCATTGGTGTGAATGCAAAGGTGTCTATAACAGTAGCTGAGAAGAAGAAGGTTCTTTGTCTGCCGACAGAAGTAGTCAATACTTCAACAGATGGAGATTTTGTCTATGTGATTCGCAAAGGTATAGTAGAAAAGCAGGCTGTGGAGACCGGAACTGCATCCAGCAGCAAGATAGAGATTGTGAATGGTCTTGAGGAGGGAGATCAGGTAATTTCAAACACATCCGGAGATGTCAAAGAAGGTATGGCGGCAAAGGCAAAGGAGCAGTAGTATGGGACAATTTGGAGAGTATGTGAAAATGGCCCTGTACAATATCAGGGCAAATAAAGGGCGATCCTTTCTTACCATGCTGGGAATTATTATCGGCATTTCTTCTGTCATTACGATTGTTTCGCTGGGCAGTGGTCTGAAAGAAGATGTAATGTCCAGTAATGAGACTAAGAGTGTAACTGTAAATACAAACGCTGAGGAGACGACAAACACGGAATTGATAACCTGGGAGGATATTCAAGTCGTAAAGGAACAGTTGGGAGACAGAGCTGCCGGCGTGAGCGTTCTGGTGCAGCAGGTCGGAGAAGTAGAGAGCAGGAAAGGAAGATTCGATGCATATGTGTCCTTGACGATTCAGGATGAGGAATATAATCCTTATCAGCTCCCAATTATTACAGGCGAGTATTTTACGGAAGATGACGTGGTAAATGGTAATCCGGTATGTGTGCTGGATCGGGGAAGTGCCCTGTATCTTTTCGGGACAACAGATATTGTGGGAATGGATTTTGATCTGGAAATCGGTAATGCAGTACAGACATTGACGATAAAAGGAATCCGGGATGTATCGGATGCGGATATGAAGGCAAATGAAGAGGCCATGAAAATGTTTGGAATGGAGATGCCTGTTATGATTGAACTTCCCTATACCTGTGCGACGGCCTGGGGAGATGATATCGACGCATTTTCTTCTGTAAATATTTATCTCGCAGAGGGCGAGAATGAGAACTCTGTCGCAAAATCGGCAGTTCAGCTTCTGAATTCCCGTCATATGAATGATGGGGAGAATTTATTTACAAAAGCACAGTCCATGGGTGCCATGGTCAATGCTATGGGTTCCATTCTGGATGCAGTGACCGCATTTGTAGCATTTGTGGCGGGCATCTCTCTTCTGGTAGGAGGTATCGGAGTTATGAATATTATGCTGGTATCTGTAACAGAGAGAACCCGGGAGATAGGAATTCGCAAAGCGCTGGGTGCCAAGACATCCTCCATTATTGCGCAGTTCCTGTGTGAGTCGGCTATCATATCGGGAATTGGAGGTGTGATTGGAATTGCTCTTGGAGCAGGAATTGCCGGTCTGATATCAGTCATGAAGATTGCCGGTCTGTCAGCCCGACTTTCACTGTCGGCAGTAATACTTACGACCTGTTTTTCTTGTGGCGTGGGAATTATATTTGGCATCTATCCGGCGAGAAAAGCGGCTCGTATGAGTCCGATTGAAGCGTTAAGACAATTGTAGTTTATGTAGAAGGAGATTAAGAATATGTTTAGACCAAAATTATTATTAAAAGTAATATCCATATTGATGATTATTTCAGGAGTGCTTGGAGTATTTGGAACAGTGGTCAGCTATGTAATGCTGCCACAGCTCTCAGAAGTCCCGGGAGTGGATATGAGCGCCATAACAGCTGCTTATACACCACTTGCCATGGTTCTTGGCATTCTGACTTCTGTGACAGCTGCAGGAGCCGGAATATTTGGAATTGCCGGAAAGTCCGTAAAATGGGCGACTATCTTTGCAGGGATTTATACAGCTCTTATAGTGATCGCAACGATAAGGAGCATGGTT
The DNA here is from genome assembly GCF_050314255.1 of Sporofaciens sp. SGI.106. Lineage (NCBI taxonomy): Bacteria > Bacillati > Bacillota > Clostridia > Lachnospirales > Lachnospiraceae > Sporofaciens > Sporofaciens sp. SGI.106. The sequence goes on along the minus strand of NZ_JBNPMZ010000007.1, from coordinate 74,108 downwards.
GGAGGAACCTTCACATTCCTGGCTGTTATGGATTATATTATTCCTGCCTTATACTGGTGGGGATTGTACCAGTCCAGAGAATAGGCACGTTAAAAAATAGACCATTATGTTAAATAATCTACTTATGTAATTTTCCTTACAAATTCATTTTTAAATGGTATAATTAGAAAACTGCGGGGTGAAAGCAGGAAAAACAATAATATTAAAAAAATGAAAGAGAGGGAATTAAAAAATGAGCAGATTGGAGATTGCTTCTCCGAATAGGGCTGAGATCGTGATGGAAGGGCTCTATAAGGATCTGGAGCGAAGAATCGAATCCAGTCCTCCGGGACTTTGTCCGGTGGACATGGCGCGTGCATTTCTGGAATTATGCCATGCGCAGACATGTGGTAAATGTGTCCCCTGCCGAATCGGACTTGGACAGTTAAACCACTTTATCAAAGATGTATTGGACGGAAAAGCAACGATGGAGACGCTGGATATTATGGAGGAGACAGCGTTATCTATTATGGAGTCAGCTGATTGTGCAATTGGGTATGAGGCTGCACATATGGTCTACAAGGGACTGATTGGTTACCGGGATGATTATATTGAGCATATTGAGAATGGACGCTGTACCTGTACATATAATCAGCCGGTTCCGTGTGTGGCCCTGTGTCCTGCACACGTGGATATACCGGGATATGTGGCACTGGTAGGAGAGGGAAGATATGCAGATGCTATTCGTCTGATCCGTAAGGATAATCCGTTCCCGACTACCTGTGGTTTCATCTGCGAGCATCCGTGTGAGGCAAGATGCCGCAGAAATATGGTGGATGATTCTATCAATATCCGGGGACTTAAAAGAGTGGCGGCAGATTTTGCAGGAGAGGTAGATCCTCCGGCGTGTGCACCGTCTACAGGAAAAAGAATTGCTGTTCTTGGCGGAGGCCCGGGCGGCTTAAGTGCGGCATATTATCTGCAGCTTATGGGTCATCAGGCCGTGGTTTATGAGATGCTTCCGAAGCTTGGGGGAATGCTTCGTTATGGTATCCCGAATTATCGTCTTCCAAAGGAGCGTCTGGATGAGGATATTAACAGTATTTTAAAGACCGGAGTCGAGGTGAAGCATGGACTGAAAATTGGTCAGGACATTACGATCCAGCAGCTTCGGGAAGAGTATGATGCAGTTCTCATTACGATCGGTGCAAGCACAGATAAAAAGCTTGGACTGGAAGGTGAGGATGCAGACGGGGTGCTCTCAGCAGTTCAGTTCCTGCGTAATGTAGGAAAGAATGAGATTATGGATCTGACCGGAAAAGAGGTTGCAGTTATCGGCGGAGGTAATGTATCCATGGATGCAGTGCGTACTGCAAAACGTCTTGGGGCAAAGAAGGTCAGCATCGTATACAGACGGCGTGTGGCAGATATGACAGCGCTTCCTGCAGAAATAGAAGGGGCAGTAGCAGAAGGAATCGAACTTCAGACACTGAAGGCTCCGGCTTCCCTGGATGTGGATGAGAATCATCACATTAAAGGAATTTATGTGACTCCACAGATGGTAAGTTCTATTAAGGACGGACGTGCAAGCATTAAGCCTACAGGCGAAGAAGATGTTTATATTCCGTGTGATATCCTGGTCGTTGCCATCGGACAGAATATTGAGACCCGTCATTTTGAAGAGGCGGGAATTCCGGTATCACGCGGTAAAATTATAACGAAGAGTACCGGTACATTTGAAAATATGCCGGGAGTATTTGCAGGCGGAGACTGTGCGAGCGGTCCGGCATCTGTAATTAAAGCAATTGCAGCAGCTAAGGTTGTTGCGGCAAATATTGATGAATATCTGGGATATCACCATGAGATTTCCTGCGATGTAGAAATTCCGGAAGCAAATCTGGATGACAGAACTCCTTGCGGACGAGTGAATCTTACTGAGCGTGAGGCGTGTGAGAGAGTCTGTGATTTTGAAGGTGTGGAGAACTGTATGACGGAGAAGGAAGCCAGACAGGAAGCTTCAAGATGTCTGCGCTGTGACCACTTTGGATACGGAATCTTTAAAGGAGGCAGAGAAAAATTATGGTAAATATTACGATTGATGGAAAACAAATTTCAGTAAAAGATAATACCACGATTATGGAAGCTGCTTCCCAGAACGGGATACCGATTCCCAGACTTTGTTATCTGAAGGGAATTAATGAGATTGCGGCGTGTCGTGTCTGTGTAGTGGAGCTGGAAGGAAAAGAAAAATTGATTACTTCCTGTAATAATGTTGCGGAGGAGGGAATGGTGATCTATACCAACAGTCCGAAGGTTCGCAAACACAGAAGAAAAACAGTGGAGATGATTTTATCCCAGCATGACTGTAAGTGTGTGACCTGTGCAAGAAGTGGTAACTGTAGTCTTCAGACCATCGCAAATGATCTGAATATTCTGGAGATTCCATTTAAACAGGAACTGGAACATCAGCCGTGGAATAAGAAATTTCCGCTGATACGTGATTCTTCCAAGTGCATCAAGTGTATGCGCTGTGTACAGGTATGTGATAAGGTACAGAGCCTCGGTGTGTGGGACGTAGAAGGAACCGGTTCCAGAACGACTATCAATGTGTCAGGACGACGCAGGATTGAGGAGGCGGATTGTTCTCTTTGCGGTCAGTGTATTACACACTGCCCGGTAGGAGCATTGACTGCCCGTGATGATACAGAGAAGATATGGGATGCGATTGCGGATAAGGATAAGATTGTAGTGGCTCAGGTAGCACCTGCCGTGCGCGCGGCATGGGGCGAACAGATAGGTCTTGCACCTGAAGATGCTACAATTGGAAAGATACTGGATGCCCTGAAACGTATGGGTGTGGATTATGTGTTTGATACCGTATTTTCAGCAGACCTGACGATTATGGAAGAGGGACATGAATTTGTACAGCGCTTTACCAGTGGCGAGCTTAAGAATCGTCCGATGTTCACTTCCTGCTGTCCGGGATGGATTCGCTTTATCAAGACTCAGTTCCCGCATCTGGTGAAATACCTGTCTTCCGCAAAATCACCGCAGCAGATGTTCGGTGCAGCTATGAAGACCTATTTTGCAGACAAACTGGGTGTGGCACCGGAGAAGATTTATACAATATCTGTGATGCCTTGCGTGGCAAAGAAGGGCGAGCGCGAGATGGAGCTGTTCTATGGTGAATATGCAGGACATGATATTGATGCGGTTATTACGACCAGAGAGCTGGTAAAAATGATTCGCTCTGCACATATCAGACCGGATACGCTTCAGGATATTGAGAGTGACAGACCAATGCAGGGAGGAACCGGAGCAGGTGTAATCTTCGGAGCTACCGGTGGTGTTATGGAGGCTGCACTTCGTTCTGCATACTTTATCATTAAAGGTGAGAATCCTCCGGCAGATGCTTTCCACGCTGTGAGAAGTCAGGGCTTCAATGAGAATGATGGTGTACAGGAAGCAAATTTCCAGATAAATGATATTACCGTAAGAACAGCGGTTGTCAGTGGTCTGGGTAATGCAAGAGCGCTTCTTCAGAAAATTGAGCGTGGAGAAGTACAGTATGACTTTGTTGAAGTAATGGCATGTCCGGGTGGCTGTGTCGGAGGAGGCGGTCAGCCAATCCATGACGGAGAAGAGCGGGCATTTGAACGCGGAAAGAACCTGTATTATCTGGATGAAAATTATGATATACGTTTCTCGCATGAGAATCCGGATGTATTGGAAATGTATGAAGAATATTTCGAAAAACCGTTATCTCATAAAGCGCATATGCTGTTGCACACCGAGCATGATGCAGAGGTAGTAAACTACGGTAAAGGTTTCTAAATAAGACTTGTTTAAAATAATAGAGTTGGATTGAACGAATATGGTCAGAGGTGATTACATCTGCAAGTTCAATCCAACTTTTTTTGTCATAATTCCACAATTGTTCAAAAGCACTTTGGCACGCTAAAAAAGAATGTTAAATATTTATCAAAAAGTTATTGACAAATAATTAACAATCGCTTATACTACGACCATAGCAAAGAAAAAACGGTTCACATTCATGAATTCCACAGGAGGAGAACACAATGGCAAAGAAAAAAGAGACAGTACCTCAGATCGTAGACAGCGTAGAAGCTCTTGAAGCAAAGATGAACGCGATGCGTGAAGCACAGAAGATATTTGCAACCTATACACAGGAGCAGGTAGATAAAATCTTCTTTGAGGCAGCTATGGCGGCAAATAAAATGAGAATCCCGCTTGCAAAACAGGCAGTAGAAGAAACAGGTCGTGGTATCGTAGAAGATAAAATTATCAAAAACCACTATGCAGCAGAGTATATTTACAATGCATATAAAAATACAAAGACATGTGGCGTAATTGAGGAAGACAGCGCATTCGGAATCAAGAAAATCGCAGAACCTATCGGTCTTGTGGCAGCAGTTATTCCTACAACGAACCCGACATCAACTGCTATTTTCAAAACGCTGATCTGTCTGAAGACCAGAAATGCAATCATCATCAGCCCTCATCCGGCAGCAAAGGCATGTACTATCGCAGCAGCAAAGGTTGTGCTGGATGCGGCAGTGAAAGCAGGTGCACCGGAAGGTATTATCGGCTGGATTGATGTTCCTTCTCTGGAACTGACAAATACAGTTATGAGAGAAGCGGATATTATTCTTGCAACCGGAGGTCCGGGAATGGTTAAGGCTGCTTATTCATCAGGTAAACCGGCACTGGGTGTTGGAGCCGGCAATACACCGGTTATTATCGATGACACAGCAGATGTAAGAATGGCTGTAAACTCCATAATCCATTCCAAGACATTTGACAATGGTATGATCTGTGCTTCTGAGCAGTCTGTAACTGTTCTGGACAGCGTATATGATCAGGCAAAGAAAGAATTTGAATATCGTGGATGTTATTTCTTGAAAAAAGGCGAGGAGCTTGATAAAGTTCGTAAGACCATCATTATCAATGGAGCCCTGAATAATAAGATTCCCGGAAAATCAGCATATGAAATTGCTAAACTTGCCGGTGTAGAGGTTCCGGAAAGCACAAAGATTCTGATTGGTGAAGTAGAGTCAGTAGATATTTCCGAGGAATTTGCACATGAGAAATTATCTCCGGTACTTGCAATGTATCGAGCAAAGACATTTGACGAGGCTCTTGCCAAGGCAGAGCAGCTGGTAGCGGATGGTGGATATGGACATACGGCATCATTGTACGTACACCCGGCAGAGAAGGAGAAGATTGCAAAGCATGCAGCAGCAATGAAAACCTGCCGTATTCTGATTAATACACCATCTTCCCACGGTGGAATTGGTGATTTATATAACTTTAAACTGGCACCGTCTCTTACCCTTGGATGCGGTTCCTGGGGTGGAAACTCTGTATCTGAGAACGTGGGCGTGAAACATCTGATTAACATTAAAACAGTTGCAGAGAGGAGAGAGAATATGCTGTGGTTCAGAACACCTGAGAAAGTTTACTTTAAGAAGGGCTGTATGCCGGTAGCACTGGATGAGCTTGGAACAGTGATGCATAAGAAGAAAGCGTTTATCGTAACAGATACCTTCCTTTATAAAAATGGTTATGTAGCTCCGATTGAGAAAAAACTGGACGAAATGGGAATTCAGCATACATGCTTCTATGAAGTGGCTCCGGACCCGACACTGCAGTGTGCAGAAAAAGGTGTAGATCAGATGAGAGCATTTGAGCCGGATACAATTATCGCACTGGGCGGTGGTTCTGCAATGGATGCAGCAAAGATCATGTGGGTAATGTATGAGCATCCGGAAGCAAACTTTGAAGACATGGCTATGGACTTCATGGATATTCGTAAGAGAGTATTTACCTTCCCGAAGATGGGAGAGAAGGCTTACTTCGTAGCAATTCCGACTTCTTCCGGTACAGGTTCTGAAGTAACACCATTTGCAATCATTACCGATGCAGAGACCGGAGTAAAATGGCCGATTGCTGATTACGAGCTTCTGCCGAACATGGCAATCGTAGATGTAGACAATATGATGACCCAGCCAAAGGGACTGACCAGCGCATCCGGTATTGATGTTATGACGCATGCTATTGAGGCATATGTGTCCATCATGGCAACAGATTACACAGACGGACTGGCACTTAAGGCAGTGAAGGCAGTATTCGATTACCTGCCATCTGCATATGAAAATGGCGCAAATGACCCGATTGCAAGAGAGAAGATGGCAAACGCATCCTGTATGGCAGGTATGGCATTTGCAAATGCATTCCTTGGACTGAATCATTCTATGGCACATAAGCTTGGCGCATTCCATCACCTGCCGCACGGTGTGGCAAATGCAGTGCTTCTGACAGAGGTTATGAGATACAATGCAGCAGAAGTTCCGACGAAGATGGGAACCTTCTCACAGTATGAGTATCCGCATGCTCTGGCAAGATATGCAGAGATTGGACGTTTTGCTGGATGTATGGGAAAGGATGATCAGGAAGTATTTGAAAATCTTTGTGCAAAACTGGAAGATCTGAAAGAAAAGATCGGAATTAAGAAATCCATCAAGGAATATGGAATTGATGAGCAGTATTTCCTGGATACACTGGATGATATGGTAGAACAGGCATTCAATGATCAGTGTACAGGAGCAAATCCAAGATATCCATTGATGAAGGAAATGAAAGAAATTTATCTTAAATGCTATTATGGCAAATAGTTTTTCTCGATAGTTTTTCTCACGTAAGAAGAACGCCTCACGAAAAGTGGGGCGTTTCTTCTTGCGTTGGGTCGGGACAGAGAACCGTCCCTATTATTGATTGTTTACAATATTTTTCTTACTGATATGATAATCTCTCTTTAATGCGCTCATAATATAGCGGGATACCATGTCTACGATAATGAATCCAAAAGCAATCGCGAGACAGGTAGAAATCAGAACCAGCGTCTCGGAAAATGCCATATTTATATTGCGGCTTACACATCCATACATTACGTAATACAGGTTCGGTCCCGGAATCAGAGGGAACACAGAGGCTGTCAGGAAAATAGTGGAAGGTGCCTTGTTGATTCTGGACATAATAAATGCGAAGAATCCAACAAATACGGAAGCCACCAGTGTTGCAAGGAAGTTGCTTGGCCGTAAGTAGAATACCAGCAGGTAGATTGCCCAGGTAAAGAACGCCCCCACGCTGGAATAAAGAACCTGTCTTCCTCTGATTTTGAACCACAGCGCAAATCCGGTACATGCGATAGTACAGGAGATAAGCTGTACAGGAATGCTGTGGTTTAAGATAAACCCATTCGAAGTTCCGTCATCCAGAAGGAGCATTGCGAGTGCAATTCCAAAAGCAATACCGGCGGCTCCGAGGAAGGAATTCATAATGTTCAAAAATCCTGATATAAAATCACGCTGTAATAAATCACGAATTCCGTTGGTTGTTCCGAGGGCACTGATCAGGAGCATGACAATACCGATCATAATACGGTCTGAATGAGTTCCGATACCAAGTCTGATCATAACAATGATAATGACTTCTGACAGGAATGCCAGAATCATATTATATATAAGAAGATTGTCTTCTCGCTTACTCAGCCATTCGCCCACTATTACAATCATCAAAGAAACAATAACAGCGACAATAGCATCCATAAAGTTACAGCCAAAAAAGACTGCAAATCCTGTTCCGCCCATAACACCTGCAAAATACTTGGCAGCAGGGTGCTGTTTGGGGCGGTTCAGAACCTCCAGATATTTTTCGCGAAGTGTTTTCTCATCCGGTGTGTTATCACATACATATCGGCAGAGATTATTTAGATAGTCCAGACGGTCAAAATCAATATCCGTTGTTTCTACGTGGCGAATCTGGGTAAGAATTTCACCGTCCGGAGTTTCAACTGTGATTTGAATGTTGCTTGGAATAATGAACACATCACTGTGTACAAAGCCATAGCTCCGGCACATTCTGTACAGACTGTCTTCCAGTCTGAAGTTCTCAGCGCCGCTTTTGAGCATGGATTCTCCTATGTTCAGAATTCCCTGTAAAATGCGTTTGTAATCCATACCTTTATCCTTTCAAAGTCCTTTTTTTGGCTTAAGCCAACATATGAATCATACCACTGATTCAGAAAAAGTCCAATGAAAAAAATTAAGGCTGGCATTAGAAATTGTAATGGAATATCGATGATTAATTGTTGATTATTGATAATCCATTACATCGATCCATTTCATGAGAAAGTCTTTTTCCAGTTCGTTATCTTTTTCAAGCTGGGATGCAGCTACGATAGGCAGCCATTGCTGTACATACTGTTTTGCGGTATCGCTCTTCTTGCAGAACAGGTCAAGATACAGATCTGCAGTTTTCTGATCCTTCAGTGCAAAGAGAAGGTAGGTCATGGCAGCATCAGCACTGGCATTTCCCTGAGTTGCGTGTGCCCAGTCAACCACCGTCATCTTTCCGTTCTTTCCGACAATAACATTGCTTGGGTTAAAGTCCCCGTGACATACTTTGGAGTGTTTTGGCATGCTCTCCAGCCTGGTGCGAAGCTCATAACGCTGGGTAGCATCCAATGCCTTCAGAGTGTCAATCTGGCGGGCCAGTTTATCTTTCATGCGATTCAGCATGGGAGCAGTCTTTGCATGAATGGTCAATTGCAGATCTACAAAGTCTGACATATATTTTTCTATATTAGCAGCATCTACCTGCATCATTTCTTCCAGAGTCTTACCGTCCTTTTTTTCGATTACCAGAGCCCATTTTCCGTCTATCTGGGTAACTTCCTTTAATTTAGGAATGTCCAGACCGGTTTCCTCGATGCGTACAGTGTTCAGAGCTTCGTTAAATACTGCTGACTTTGGGTGAGTAGTCTCAAATACTTTTACGATTCCTTCTTCGCAGCGATATACTTCTTTGTATGGACGTTTTACGATTAAGTTAGCTTTGTCAAGTGTCATTGTGATACCTCCTGTTGTAAATGATTATCCGTTTACTGATATGCCTATTATACACCCGAATATAATATTTGAAAAGTAAAAATGATAAAAATTTAACTAAAAAAATATGAAAAAATAAATTGTTAATTTAATAACGAATGAATCTGTTTTTACTCTATAGAAAAATCCAGAGATATATAGTAGACTAAAGATAAATATGGAGCAGGAAGGAGAGTTGTTATGCGGATCGAGTTTTCCAGTGTTTTTATCATCATTTCATTCATTATTGCAGCAGTCGATGGGTTTCTTGCACGACAAGCTCTTCGAAGGGAAGACAAAAAAGGAATATATCTTGGTATAGCCTGCATTTGTGCTATTGTGGTGGATATCAGCTATCTGCTCAGTATTTTGACCAGAGATTATTTTTTTACGTCTCTTACTTCCAGCATTTATTTTGCCAGCATTGATATAATAACGGTCTGTCTGCTGGTTAGTGTAAGATATTACACTGGGTATTTTATGCGGAAAAGCAGCAGGATATTATTCTTCGGCCTGCTGATATGGATGACGGTAGATTTGCTGGTGATGCTGATAAATCCATTTTATGAGATCGCTGTCAGGTATGAAAGAAGAGATACATTGATTGCACACTTTCGCTATCAGATGATGTCAGGGTTTGAACTGCATCTTCTTTTTACATATATTATTGTTGTGATCGTGTTGGCAATTCTGTGTCACAAAGCATATGTGGTGCCTTCCGATTACCGCCGACAGTATTTGTATGCGGTATATGGAATACTGCTGGTGGTAGGCTGTAATGCGTTTTTTCTGTTTCTTCCACAAAAGTCTTTATTCAACTTGCTGGACTATTCTATATGGGGCTATAGTGTGATTGCCGCATTTCTGTATTGGGATTATTATATGTATGCTTCTCATGGAATGCTGAATCATTTTAAAAATATGATTTTTGATAATGTAGATCAGGGAATCCTGCTTTTTGATTACGAGAATAAACTGATTTTGAAGAATAACCGTGTGACATCTTTGCTTCCTGAGGTGGTGCCAAAGCAGGAGATGGAATTGGCGGATTTTCTGGAGCAGTGTCATATCCCATTGGATATCGGTCAGAAAAATGAGGGGTGTTCGCTGCAGTGCTATACCAGAAAGGCGAATAAGATTGAGTCTGTTCGATGTGATTACCGGACTCTGAAAAATAACAGGGGAGAACTGATGGGAAGGCTATTTGTACTGTCGGATGCATCCCAGGATACAGATGTGCTGACCGGTTTTCAAAGTTGGGAGAGTTTTCAGAGATTTGCGGGTGATAATCCATTGTCTTTTGGACATCCTGCGCTTGTTGCTATCTGTGATATTAATAGTCTTGTTGCAATTAATAAGAGCTTTGGACGCAGTCGTGGAGATCAGGTGATTCAGTACCTGGCGGAACTGATGAGGAAATGTTTTCCCAAGACCAGCTATTTTGTCAGGGGTGAGGATGCGAACCTGATTGCAATCTGCTATGGAAAGAATGAGGAAGAGATTCTTGAATGTCTGAATCGGATTCAGGAAGAAGATATTATTGATATTCAGTATGCTGTCAGCACGACTTCGGAAGAAAAACCGGATATATTGGAAGCTATTGCAGCGGCAAAGAGTGGGATGACGGCAAAGAAGCTTCTGGATAGGAAGTCGGCGCATTCACATTCTATTACATCTCTTGTCCGTGCTCTTCAGGAATGTGACAGTGATACAGAAGTGCATGTAAAACGGACACAGGAACTTGGGGAAGCCCTTGGAAGGCGGATGGGTCTGTCGGATGTACAGCTTAGCAGATTATCCTTGCTGTGTCTGTTGCACGATATCGGTAAAATTGGAATACCGTTGGAGATATTGAATAAACCGGGCAAACTTTCGGAATCGGAATGGAGAATTCTTCAATCTCATGTGGAAAAGGGATATCAGATTGCCAGAAGTTCACAGGAATTGGAAGAAATTGCAGATATGATACGGCACCATCATGAGCGATGGGATGGAAGAGGATATCCGGACGGATTGTGCAGGGAAAATATCCCTTTGTTGGCTCGTGTGATTGCGGTGGTGGATGCTTATGATGCTATGACAAATGACCGATCTTATAGAAAAGCCATGTCCAGGGAAGAAGCCGGAAGAGAGCTTAAACGCTGTTCAGGAACGCAGTTTGATCCTTATATTGTAGGTGAATTTTTGGCAATGCTACGGGAGAGAGAGGAACTGGTGGAAAAAACAGCCGGGGATATGCAGGAACATGTGGAAAAGGTGGATGCAGAAGCTGCGGATGATGCTCAGAACATAGGTGTTGATGTGCGGAAAGGGCGGGAGAGTACGGTGCATCCTGTCTGTTACAGCCGCTACATACTGGATAGTCAGCAGAATATTATTTCCATAGATGATAATTTTGAATTGCTTACGGGATATCAGAGAAAAGATATAGAAAATGGCAGGATGAGTCAGGCAGATCTGATATTTCCGGAGGAGAGAATGGAGTATTTCTGCCAGGTGAATGAACAGCTCGGTCGTAACGCAATGGCATTTATTGAACATCGTATCAAATGTAAAGACGGAAGCATGAAATTTGTGTTCTGTTATGGGAAGCAGTTTTATGATTCTGCCGAGAGGGAGATGCGTTTCGAAATTATTATTACAAGTAAAATATAATCCGCCCCGCATTACAGCCGGATTCCACTTTAATGAAGTGGAATCCGGCTGTAGTGCAGGGCGGATTCATTTTATCCCTGTGTAAAGCGGGACAGGAATTGGCGGGTACGCTCTTCCTTAGGATGTTCAAATACCTGAAGCGGGTCACCCTGTTCCAGGATATATCCATCATCCATGAAGATTACCTGGTTTGCTACGTCTCTTGCAAATGCCATCTCATGGGTGACAATAATCATAGTAGTGTTTTTATCGGCAAGCTCTTTAATAACCTTCAGAACCTCTCCTGTAAGTTCAGGGTCAAGTGCAGAGGTAGGTTCATCGAAACAGAGAATATCCGGCTGAAGAGCCAGAGCCCTTGCGATGGCCACACGCTGACACTGTCCTCCTGACAGTTGGTGAGGGTAATTGTTCATGCGGTTGCTGAGTCCCATCTGATCCAGAAGAGATTCTGCCTGTTGGCGGATTTCTTCCATAATTTCTTTCTTACGGCTCTTATAATCCGGTTCCTCCTGGGCGAGCAGCTGTTTCGCCAGCATAACATTTTCCAGGGCAGTATACTGAGGAAAAAGGTTAAAGGATTGGAATACCAGACCAAAATGCAGACGTTTTTTGCGGATGGCGGATTCCTGAAGTGTTCCGGAGTCGGAGGCATCAAAGAGTGTTTCGCCATTAACACGAATGATTCCCTTATCCGGCTGTTCGAGGAAATTCAGGCACCGCAGAAGAGTGGTCTTACCGCTTCCCGAAGATCCGATGATGGAGACAACCTGTCCCTTTTCAAGAGAAAAGCTGATGTCTTTCAGAATCTGTGTATGGTTAAAAGATTTACAAATATGTTCTACTTCTAAAATTGGCATATGTTTTTCCTCCCTTTATCTGAAATAATCCAGTTTTCTTTCCAGACGTCCCAGTAATACAGTTAGAATACCATTAAAAATAAGATAGTAAACGGCAGTGAAGAACAGTGGCCAAATGGCACCTGAAATACCCTGAGATCCCTTCATAAATGCCTGTCCTGCCCAGATGATCTCCTGAAGCGCAATAATACGGGCCAAAGAAGTATCTTTTACTAATGTGATAATCTCATTTGACATAGGTGGAACAATACGTTTAATCATCTGAAGTAATTTTATTTTGAAGAAAATCTGTGATTTTGTCATACCGAGCACCAGGCCGGCTTCCTCCTGACCAACAGGTACACTTTGGATGCCGCCTCGATAAATTTCGGAAAAATAGCAGGAATAGTTGATGATAAATGATACGGATGCGGCAAAGAAACGGCCGGTTTCGCCGCCGCCCCAAATCGGGTTATGTAATACAAGGCCGGGAAAATAGTAAAAAATAAGGAGCTGAATCATTAGCGGGGTACCACGAACAACCCAGACGATGAGCTTTGTAAAATAGCTCAGGGGTCTGAAACGTGACATAGAACCGAATGCAATGATAAGTCCCAGCGGGAAGGCTCCGATGAGAGTTACAAAAAATAATTTTAAAGTTTGAATAAAGCCGATATTCAGGGATTTAATAACTATCGGCATCTGTTCCATAATCTGTTCCATAGGAAAACCTGCTTTCTTTTGTTTAATCCTTTTCAGTGAAAAATAGAGAGCGGGAATCCGCCCTCTATTCATGGGTCATCTAAATTCTACTCGAGTATAAATTGAACTTTACTGTTCAATTACGGCATCCTGAACACCATATTTCTCTGCACATTTTAGTAAAGATCCATCTGCGTAGCTGGAAGCAAAGAAATCATTCAGAGCCTTTGCAAGGTCAGAGCCTTTACGGAAACCAACACCATACTCTTCGCTGTTAAGCTCAACTGTGTGTGTCAGGTTAGCATAGCTTGTTCCTTCTCCGATCATGGCAGCAGCCATTAATAAGTCGATAACTGCAGCGTCAGAAGTTCCGGCGGATACTTCCATAAGAGCGTCAGCCTGTGCAGCAACAGAAGTGTAGTTCAATCCCAGTGCACTGACTTCTGCTTCTCCGGCACTTCCGGTCTCTACTGCGAAAGATAAATCAGCGAGGCTGTCTTTATCCTGATATTTATCAGCCTTGTCAGCAGGAACAACAACGACCTGCGCATTCTTACAGTATGCATTAGAACATTCCATAGCGCTTGTTACTTCATCGGTAAGTGTCATACCATTCCATACACAGTCGATGGTTTTTCCATCAAGTTCCATAATCTTGTTGTCCCAGTCAATCTCTACAAATTCAACGTCTACTCCAAGACTTTCTGCAAAAGCTTTCGCCATATCAGCATCAAAGCCTACCCACTCATCGCTTCCTTCTTCTTTGTAGTCCATTGGCTCAAAATTTGTGATACCTACTACCAGAGTTCCTTTATCCTTAACATACTCGGAATCACTTGCGGCTTCAGCAGTTTCTTCAGATTTGCTATCTGTGCTTTCCGCGTTTTCGTCAGAACTGGAAGAGCTGGAAGAACCGCCACATCCGGCAAGGGACAGAACCATGGTTAAAGTCAGCATCATTGCAATTAATTTCTTCATAATACCTTCTCCTTGACCTGTTTTTTATAATTCACGTTACAATATTACCAATTTACCAAGCTAAAGTCAACAGAAATATTATTTTTCATAGAAAAAGGAGCTCTGGAACAAGTTTGTTCAAGAGCTCCTGACTATGATACCTACGGATTGTTTCGTACTTTGTACTCTGGTATCATAGGACTATAATGCCTCGCCTGTAAGCATCTCATATGCCTGAAGATATTTGTTAATCGTTTTCTCTACAATATCATCAGGAAGAGTCCAGTCATTGTCCGGATTAGCTTTCAGCCAGTCGCGGGCAAACTGCTTGTCAAAGGACGGCTGTCCATGTCCTGGTTCATATCCTTCTGCCGGCCAGAAACGGGAGCTGTCCGGTGTGAGCATTTCATCACCGATTACGATGTTACCATTCTCGTCCAGACCAAATTCGAATTTAGTATCTGCAATAATAATGCCGCGGCTCAGCGCATAATCAGCGCATTTTTTATAGAGGGCAATTGTACAGTCACGTAGCTTGGCAGCATATTCTTCTCCTTTGCCAGGGAAATATTTTTCCAGATGAGCAATACTCTGTTCATAGGAAATATTTTCATCATGATCACCGATTTCAGCCTTGGTAGAAGGAGTATAGATAGGCTCTGGCAGTTTGTCAGATTCTTTCAGACCTTCCGGCAGTTTGATGCCGCATACGGTGCCGTCTTTCTGATAGCTTGCCCAGCCGCTTCCGGTAATGTAACCACGAACAATACATTCAATAGGAAGCATCTCCAGCTTTTTGCACATCATGCTGTTACCGTCGAACTTTGGCTGCTGGAAAAATTCAGGCATATCTTTTACATCGGTAGAAATCATGTGGTTTGGAAGAATGTCCTTTGTAAGGTCAAACCAGAATTTGGACATCTGTGTCAACACCGTTCCTTTTTTGGTCACTTCATTTTTCAAAATGACATCAAAACAGCTGATGCGGTCGGTTGCGACCATAATCAGACTGTCGCCATTATCGTAAATCTCACGTACTTTACCTTCTTTAATAGGTTTCATTTTGTGCACCTCGCTAATTTTAATTTTGATTAGTTAACTATATATAATAGCTAATCAGATTTTGGGGCAAAAAGCAAGAGAAAACAGGGAATTTGTTTTTTTAATCTGCCAGATACACTTCTGCGTAATAAACTCCATATGATAACGCAGTGGCATGGTCAGGTACATAAATATCTATTTTTTTGCCTTTGATCGCACCGCCGGTATCTTCTGCTACATATACATTTCCGTTAATAATAACACGGGAACCGAGTGGAATGACACTTGGATCCACAGCTATGGTACGTCCCGGTGTTGCAACAGTACCGGAAGCAGTTCCATTTCCCCATCCGCCGCTGCAATAGTAACATGGGCAATAATGGGTGATGCGGAAAGAGCCAAGACTTGTCTTGCCTTCGGTTGGTGCGGTTGGCGGAGTTACCGGGGCGGGTGCTGAATTGTTGGTTCCACCCTGATTATTGTTTTCAGCCTGTTCGGCAGCTTTCTGTGCAGCCAGTTGTTCTGCTGCTTTTGCTTTTTCCAGTAAATCAGTGTACTGATTTAATTCACCGGAAGTAGAAGAAATCTTATTTTCCAGTTCTGTGCACTTGCTGTTTAATTGTTCTTTCAATTTTTCCAGTTCTTTTTGCTGATTTTGCAGTTCTTCGCCTTCCTGGCGAATTTCATTTTGAGTATCTACAAGTTCCTGCAGCATTTTGCGGTCATACTCACTTACATTTTTGACGAAATCGGTCTTGTTCAGAAAATCACTCATACTCTCCGCAGAACAGATCAGTTCAAGGAAAGTGGTGTCTCCGGCTTCGTACATATACTTAATCCGAAGTTTCATTGCCTCATATTGTTCTTCGCCTTTTTTCTGGGCTTCATCCATCTGAGACTGCGTGTCGGCCATAACCGCCTGGGTCTTCTCGATTTTCTGAGAGAGAGCATCCAGTTCACTGCTCAAAGTATTCAGTTCATTATTCAGATTGTTTAATTCACCCTGCAGCCCTGCGGTCTTTTGTTCCAGCTCCGCAGAGGAAGGTTCCGCGTGTACATGGAAGCTGGTGCTTCCCATGGCTGCGATGCAAATGGTAACGATGCCTGCACGCAATCCACGACGCAAATTTTCACTCATCATAACAACATTTCCTTTCTTTTTTTCAGCGAATGCTTTTATATTATACAACAAATTGCTTTATTACGCAAATTTTGTTATGATGGTAGCGAAGTAGAGATTATTTATCTCACATATGTATGAAATTAAGAATTGAGAATTGCGAGGATATAATCATGAAGAAGTATGAAGAAGAACATTATTTGTTTGAGAATATCAAAGACCATATTTACCCGTGGGTAAAGGAATCTCTTGTAGATCATGAGGCCTTGAATGGAAAAATGATCTCTGAGAAGGATACGCCTATTGTATCTTTCGTTGGTGATCTTATGGTTATCTTTGTCATAGAGCGCGGGGCAGACACATATGAAATCATAAAAGATAATATGCTCCCGCCGGATTGTGATATTGAGGCTCTCTATTATAAGGCATGTGAAAATCTGGCGCGGGATGTGGAATTTGTGGTATCTCATACCTGGTATGGGGGATTTGGTATTGTGGCAGATGGGCATCATGAAGCCAGTTCTCTTTGCTTCAAACATATCTGGAGTATGTGTGCAGACAAACTGGAGGATGATCTGATTATTATGGCACCGGCAAAGGATACGGTTCTTTTTGTTCCGGCGTCCCAGGAAGAAACTGTCGAGAAGATGGTGGAATTCGGAAAAGAAGCATATGCAAGGAATCAGGACAGAATCAGTACCAGGCTGATGATATTTACGAAAGATGGGAAGGAACTGATGATTTATGATGACAAAAAGCATTAAGATGATCGGACTTGACCTGGATGGAACACTGCTTACCAGCGGAAAGGTTTTGACGGCACATACACAGGAGGTGCTGAGAAAGGCTATTGAACAGGGTGTGGTGGTTCTGCCTGCTACGGGAAGACCCTTTACGGGAATTCCGGGAGAGGTAATCCAATTTCCGGGGATACGTTATGCACTGACCGCGAATGGTGCAAGAGTGATAGATATGCAGGAACACAGAATCGTGTATGAATGTCTGGTGCCTTACGAAACAGCAAAGAGGTTACTGGATATTATGGGAAAGTATGATGCGATTCTGGAAGTCTATTATGACGGTGTGGGATACGCCAGTGAACATATGCTGAACCGGGTAGATGAATTCTTTTCGGAGGCGCCTATGGCAGAGTATGTGAGGAGTACCAGAAGACCGGTGCCGGATGTACGTTCCTTTTTTGAAGAACATCATAGAGGTTCAGATAAGGTACAGGGGGTATTTCTGAATCAGGAAGATAAGAAAAAAGCCTTAGAAGAGATATTGAGGGAAGTTTCGGATGTAGAGGTGACAGGCGCACTAATAAATAATATCGAAGTAAATGCAGCAGGTGTGAGTAAAGGGAAGACGCTTGTCAATCTTGGAAAACTTCTGGGGATCAGTCGGGAAGAGATTATGGCGTGCGGAGATGGAACCAATGATACGGATATGCTTCGGGAGGCAGGACTTGGAGTCGCCATGGCAAATGCGGTCGATGAGGTGAAGTGGTCTGCCGATGTTATTACTGCTTCGAATGACGAAGAAGGGGTTGCAAAGGCAATCGAAAAATACGTATTAAAATAGTAGAAAATAAAGGAGAAAAACTATGTTAGATTTTATCAAGGTTATCATACTTGGAATCGTAGAAGGTATTACGGAATGGCTTCCGGTCAGCAGTACCGGTCATCTGATTCTAGTGGGGGATTTATTAAAACCCGGCATGAGTGATGCGTTTATGGAGATGTTTAATGTGGTCATACAGCTTGGAGCCATTATGGCGGTTGTGGTACTGTATTTTCACAAGCTGAATCCATTTTCGCCGAGAAAAAGCAAGAAACAGAAGCTTCTGACCTGGCAGATGTGGATTAAAGTGGCAATTGCATCTGTTCCGGCGGCAGTCATTGGATTAATCTTTAATGATTATCTGGATGCGATTTTTTATAAACCTTTGCCGGTTGCAGTCATGCTGATTGTTTATGGTGTGTTATTTATTATAGTAGAAAATAGAAATAAAGGTGTAAGACCTAAGGTTACCAGAATTTCTGAACTCACAGTCCAGATGCTGATCTGGATCGGTGTATTCCAGATGCTTGCACTGATTCCCGGAACATCCCGCTCGGGAGCAACGATCGTAGGAGCGCTGCTGATTGGCGTGTCCCGTGAAACGGCTGCTGAATTCACATTCTTCCTTGCAATCCCGGTTATGTTTGGCGCAAGTTTCCTGAAACTGCTAAAATTTGGTTTCCATTTTACCGGTGCTGAATTCGGGCTTTTGATGTTGGGATGCATTGTCTCTTTCCTGGTATCCGTTGTGGCAATCAAGTTCCTGATGGGTTATATTAAGAAGAATGATTTCAAAGTGTTTGGTTATTATCGGATTATACTGGGAGCGTTAATTCTGATAATTTCACTTGTAAAAATAATTATTGCATAAAAATAAGTGGCTTTTCTGCATAAAATTAGGCGGGAAAGCCACTTGCTTTTTGACGGAAACGTGTTAGAATATGTACTAGGCTTGAATTATTATGCAAAAAAATGAATCAAAAATAGTGGAGGAAAGAATCATGAAAATGAAAAAGTTAGTAAGTCTGGTATTAGTAGCAGCATGTACATTATCTTTAGCAGCATGCGGTTCCAAATCAGAAGAGGCATCTTCATCTGATGAAGGAAAGAAAGAAACACTGGTTATGGCAACAAATGCTGAGTTCCCGCCATATGAATATTATGAGGGAGAAGAAATTGTAGGTATCGATGCAGAGATTGCAGCAGCAATTGCTGAAGAGCTTGGCATGGAACTGAAGATTGAGGATATGGCATTCGATTCAATCATCGGGGCTGTAACAAGCGGTAAAGCAGATATTGGTGCGGCTGGTATGACGGTTACACCGGAACGTGAAGAGAGTGTTGCATTTACAGATACTTATGCACATGCAACACAGGTTATCATTGTAAAAGAGGACAGCGAAATTGCAGGTCCTGATGACCTTACAGGAAAGACAGTCGGTGTTCAGCTTGGAACAACAGGTGACATCTATGCAGAGGATATCGAGGATGTAACTGTAGAGCGTTACAATAAAGGATTTGAGGCTGTTCAGGCTCTGACACAGGGTAAGATTGATGCAGTTGTTATCGATGGTCAGCCTGCAAAAGAGTTTGTAGCAGATGCTGAGGGACTTAAGATTCTGGATGAAGCATTTACAGAAGAAGATTATGCAATTGCAGTTGCAAAAGACAACACAGAGCTGGTAGAGAAAATTAATGATGCACTTGCAAAATTAAAAGAGTCCGGAAAACTGGATGAGATTGTTGCAAAATACATTTCAGCAGATGACGCTGAGTAATTGGAAAGATAAGGATAGAGGGTATGTTACAGTCATTTCAGGACAGGTTTGATCTTAACTTCATACAGGATAACCGCTGGAAATACATATGGGATGGCCTTGGAGTTACGCTCAGAGTTACGTTTTTTGCGGTCATTATCGGTATTGTAATTGGTTTTCTGGTAGCAATTGTCCGGTCAACTTATGATAAAACAGGAAAGCTCAGAATCTTGAACTGGGTTTGCAAGGTTTATCTGACCGTTATCCGGGGAACACCGGTCGTTGTACAGTTGTTGATTATTTATTTTGTTATTTTCGGAAGCGTAAACATCAGTAAAGTTCTGGTAGCGGTTATGGCATTTGGTTTTAACTCCGGTGCATACGTGGCAGAGATATTCCGTTCCGGAATCATGTCTATTGATAATGGACAGTTTGAGGCGGGACGAAGCCTTGGTTTTAATTATGTGCAGACTATGGTTTACATCATTATGCCGCAGGCATTCAAGAATGTACTTCCGGCGCTGGGTAATGAGTTTATCGTACTTCTTAAGGAAACATCTGTATCCGGTTATATTGCGCTTCAGGATCTGACAAAGGGCGGCGACATTATCAGAAGCCGTACTTACGATGCGTTTATGCCTTTGATCGCCGTTGCAATTATTTATCTTGTAATGGTAATGATATTTACCAAGCTGGTAAATATTCTGGAAAGGAGGCTGAGAAACAGTGACCACTAATGGAGATACATTAATTAAGGTTGAAGAGGTTCACAAGATTTTCGGAGATCTGCATGCACTGAATAATGTGTCAGAAGAGATTCGGAAAGGTGAGGTTGTAGTAATCGTAGGACCGTCAGGTTCAGGTAAATCTACATTCTTACGTTCGCTGAACCTGCTTGAGACTCCGTCCAGAGGACATATTTATTTTGAAGGAACGGATATTACTGATAAATCAGTGGATATCAACAAACACCGCCAGAAGATGGGAATGGTGTTCCAGCATTTCAATCTGTTCCCGCATAAGACTATTTTGCAGAACATTACTCTTGCACCGATTAAGCTTTTGAAAAAAAGCAAAGAGGAGGCAGAAGCACAGGGAATGGAGCTTCTGAAGAGAGTAGGACTGGAGGAAAAAGCAAACGCTTATCCGTCCCAGTTATCCGGTGGACAGAAGCAGAGAATCGCAATTGTCCGCTCTCTTGCAATGGATCCGGATGTGATGCTTTTTGACGAGCCAACGTCCGCTCTTGATCCTGAGATGGTTGGTGAAGTTCTGGAGCTGATGAAACAGCTTGCGAGAGACGGAATGACCATGGTCGTGGTAACACATGAGATGGGATTTGCTAAGGAAGTAGCGACAAGAGTGATCTTTATGGATGAAGGTCAGATCAAGGAGCAGGGGACTCCGGAAGAGTTCTTTGAGCATCCGAAGGATCCGAGACTTCAGGAATTCTTATCCAAGATCTTATAAAATAATAATGAAAATAACAGCCCTGTCGATTGATAGAGATATTGATCGGCAGGGCTTTTTTATGCTGGGATTAATTATAGATAACGCCTATAAATATATTAAAATTATTGATTAGTGTCTGGATTTATCCCTATGTTATTATAAGAGCAGGAAGGTATATAGTGTCGGTGTAAACCGCTGAAAAGGGAATCCGGTGTAAGTCAGGAACAGCCCGCTCTACTGTGAGATGGACAATGATTCAAATGAGCCACTCGTATGGGGAAGGCAGAATCGGAGGGTGAAGTTAAGTCAGGAGACCTGCTATATATGACAAGGTATTTCGGTGGGGAAAATACAGTATGGACTGTATTTTCTGCACCCTTTTTTATACGATAAAAATGCTCTGCGAGAATACAGGACCAGTGTAAAAGAAAATGACGGAGGAAAATGAAATGGAGAAGAAAGAGGAATTATTGAAAAAGCTGTCAGACTGCGTATTTGATATGGAAGACGAGGAAGTCGTGGATGTGGTAAAAGAGTACATTGCCTGTGGATTCGACCCTCAGGAAGGTATGCTTTCAGGTCTTGTTGATGGTATGAAAAGAGCAAGTGCCATGTATGAAGAGGGTGAGTACTTTGTACCGGAGCTGATTGTCTGTTCAGATGCGATGTATGCCGGTATTGAAGAGTTTCAGAAATATCTTCCGGAATCTGCACATACCAGTATCGGTAAGGTTGTGATCGGTGTTGTAGAAGGTGATACTCATGATATCGGAAAGAATCTGGTTCGGATTATGTTGGAAACGGGAGGATTTGATGTACATGACCTGGGACGTGATGTGCCGACAGATGCATTTGTAGATTATGTGAGAAATAACGATGTAGATATTGTGTGTATGTCTTCTCTGATGACGACGACGATGCCGGGAATGAGTGCGGTAATTGAGAAGCTGAAAGAAGAAGGACTTCGGGATAAGGTGAAATTTATGGTAGGCGGAGCACCGGTTTCTCCGGCATTTGCGCAGAAAATCGGTGCAGATGGATATACCAGAAATGCCATTGAAGCGGTGGCTTTCGCAAAAGAATTAGTGGGTGCATAAATCTGAGGAGGTGTTGAATTATGATGGGGAAACGTGAAGCGGTAAAAGCAATTTTAGAAGGAAGAAGTGCAGACAGAATTCCTGTGATTATGAATGCATTTTCATTACCGGTTATGCAGCATGGATATTCTATGCTGGAGGTTCTGACCACTCCTGAAAAGATGGCAGAGTGTATGATAGAGACGCGAAGAAGATTAGGATATGATGGACTTGTCGCCGGAACCTACAGTATCTGTGGTGCTATTGCGGGACATCTGGAGAATATGGATGGGAATATTTCCATGGATGGAAAAGATACCATACATTCATTGGAGGAACTGGAAAAATTAAAACCATATGATCCGAGTCAGGATTTTATGATGCAGAGTCTTTTAAAAACCATTGAGATCATGCGCAAAGAGGAACCGGATGAACCAATCTATGTCATTACCATGCATCCGACTTCAGAAGCATTTTCACTGATCGGTGCAACACCATCCTTTAAGACTATGATTAAAAATCCGGAATTTTTCAGAAAAGTGGCAGAGTATGTAGAGGATGCATGTCTGGAAGCATGTAAGATGATTGCAGCAGCGGATATTGACTTTTTGTGGTTCCCGACACCGAATTTCGGAGGATATTGTATTTCCAGAAAGACCTATGAGAAGTGTATTTATGAGAGTAATGTCAGCTTTATGAACAGGCTGAAAGAAACCGGGACTAAGGTTGTTCTTCACACCTGCGGACTTTATGATGACAGACTGGATCTGGTATTGGACGAGCATGGAGATGCATGGCATATAGCGGATACTACTACGAAAAAGATTAAAGACGAATATGGGGATAAGGTGTCTTTGATGGGGTGTATTCCAAGTGTTGCGGTCATGATGGAGGCACCGGAAGATGAGTTGTACCGGTTCGCATATCAGGAGTGTATGGACGGAGCGAAGGATGGAAGATTTATCCTGAGTGCAGACTGCGATGTTCCGCCTTCTACCTCGGATGAAAATATGAGGGCGGCTGTGCGTGCGGCAAAAGATGCGGAGAAAGTGCTGTTTGGATAGGAGAATGTGAGCGATGGATATTCAGATTGTCTCAGGGTTCCAGGGAACAGGAAAAACTACATTTTTAAATAAATATCTTCCTTTACTAACGGGAAAAACAGCCGTGATCCAGAATGAATTTGGCGAGGTGCCGTTAGAGACGGGGGAGATGGCAGGAGATTTGCCTGTGAAGGAATTGAATGCAGGGTGTATTTGCTGTAGTCTGGCGTTGGACTTTAGAACCGGTATCATGGAGCTTGCGGCAACTTATCATCCGGATCATATTGTTATCGAGCCATCGGGAATCAGCAGTCTGTCAGATATTATTAAAACCTGTATCAGTCTGCGGGAGAAGGAGGGGCTTTCTCTTGAGATTACAAAGATGATTACGATGGTTGATATTGGAGATTATACCGGATGGGCAGAGGAACTGGGGACATTTTACATGGATCAGATTCGGCGCGGACGCTGCATTCTCCTGCGGGGCTTCGGGGAAACGACGGAGGAAGAACAGTTGGAATGTATTCAGGCACTGGAACAGGAGAATCCGGAAGCGGTAATTTGTAAGGAAGACTGGAGAAATCTTTCGGATCATGAGCTGATGCGTCTGATTGAGGAATCCGGGGATTATCTGGAGGAAGCACGGGATGTGCAGGATAGGAAAACGGCATTGAAAATCCGCAGACCGGGAAAATAAGGATGTGTTTTTGAGAAGGAGCAGATTATGAATTATGAAGAATTAAAAAGAGAAATGAGCAAACAGAAAGATGAGATGACGGCAGCGGAACGTATGAAAGCCTATAATGCAGGGGAAGAGGTGGATTATCAGCCATATACATTGCAGGCACCGGATCCGGCTATGGCGGATATCTTCGGCTATACAACAACTCAGTTTGCAAAAGATTTTGAGGTGAAAAGTGAGATTATCCGGAGACGGAAAGAGGATTTTGGATTAGACAGCTTCAATGTTGGTCTGGGACTGAAAACGATTGGTGCTGCGCTGGGATCTAAATTAATGGCTCCGGAGCATGGTATTGACTATGTAGAAGAGCATGTGTTGAAAGATTATGCGGATTTTGATAAACTGGAAGTAACGGATCCTTATAAAAATCCGGTTCTGGCACCGATTTTGGAAAGCGCAAAGAGGCTGAAAGACCGGTTTCCGGATATCAGTATGACCACCAGTGTGGCAGGCCCCATATCTACGGCTATTGCTGTCAGACCGGTGGAGCTTGTACTTCGGGATACCCGCAGAAATCCGAAAATGCTGCACAAACTTCTGGATTTAACCGTGGAATGTTCCTTGAAATGGTTCGAAGCTTTTAGGCATGAGTTTGGTCCGGTAGCAACTAATTTTTCGGATCCGGTTACCTGCATGGATGTAATCAGTAAAAAGCAGTTTGATGAATACTCCCTTCCGTATATTAAGCGTCTGATCGATGGAACGGAAAAGATCATGGGCTCCAGGCCGGGAGCACACATCTGTGGAAAGACAAGCCCAATCTGGAGTGATCTGGCAGATGCGGGACTGTTTTCCTTCAGTATTGATAACTGTGAGGATCTGGCCAAAGCTAAGGCAGCAGTTGGAGACAGAATGCGATTTGCAGGAAATGTTCCGCCAATTGAGGTGATGAAAGATGGTACGATTGATGATGTAATCGAGTCCTGTAAGCAATGTATGCTGAAATGTGCGGATAATCCGGCAGGCTTTATTCTGAATACCGGATGCCAGCTTCCAATCGGAACGCCAAAACGTAATGTGGAAGCATTTATTTATGCCGCACGGAAGTATGGTAAAGGGGCAAGACTGGGCCATATGCCGAAGGGACTGGAAAACTAAAAATGGGGATATAAGGAGAGAATAGAATCATGGCAAGGTCAAAAGAAGAATTATTAGAAGCTTTATCTGAATGTGTAGTAGAGATGGAAGACGAAGAAGTTGTAGACGTTGCGAAGGAGTACATTGACGCAGGATATCCGGCATTCGATGGAATTATGGAGGGACTTGTGGATGGAATGAATAAAGCCAGCGATCTTTATGATGCAGAAGAGTACTTTGTAACGGATGTCCTGCTTTGCTCGGATGCCATGTATGCAGGTCTGGATGTGTTAAAACCACACCTTCCGGCTGAGGACAGCAGTGTGCAGAAACCGAAGGTGGTTATTGGTGTTGTGGAAGGGGATACTCACGATATCGGCAAGAATCTTGTGAAAATTATGCTGGATACGGCAGGATTTGAAATGTATGATTTGGGAAGAGATGTTCCGTTGGATAATTTTGTGGATAAAGCACTGGAAGTGGGAGCTTCTATTATCTGTATGTCTACGCTGATGACAACTACAATGGTTGGAATGAAGACTGTAATTGAAAAACTGAAAGAAAGAGGAGTTCGTGACCAGTTCAAGATTATGGTAGGAGGAAGTCCAATCTCCCAGAGATATGCAGATGAAATCGGAGCAGATGGATATTCGGTAAATGCTGTAGAAGCAGTGAAACTGGCGAAGAGCTTAATGGGAATCGAGTAGTAGGAGGAAGCGACTTGTTAACAGAAAAAGAACGTTTGGAAAAAGTATTTCATCATGAGGAGGTAGACCGTCCGCCATGCATCTGCCCCGGAGGCATGATGAATATGATTACAGCGGAACTTATGGATACCTGCGGTGTGACATGGCCGGAGGCACATACGGATGCGGAGATGATGGCAAGGCTTGCACTTGCCAATTACGAACAGGGATGTTTCGAAAATATCGGAGTGCCCTTCTGTATGACGGTAGAGGCGGAGGCACTTGGAGCTGAGGTGACAATGGGAACAAAGATATTTGAACCCCATGTGACCGGATATGCCATTGACTCTGTGCTGGATTGGAAGAAGTTAAAGCCGGTTAATATCGAAGAAGGAAGAGCAAAAGTAGTTATCGATGCAATCCGGATTTTAAAAGAAAAGAATCTGGATGTGCCAATTGTAGGAAATATTACCGGACCGATCAGTACAGCAAGTTCCGTTATGGAGCCGGTGAATTTTTATAAAGATCTCAGAAAACATAAAAAAGAAGCACATGAATACATGACATTTGTGACAGAGCAGATTATTGATTTTGCAAGAGCACAGATTGCAGCTGGAGCAGATGTAATTGCTATTTCAGACCCGAGCGGAACCGGAGAGATTCTGGGACCAAAATATTTCGAGGAGTATGCGGTGAAATATCTGAATATGGTTCTGGATGGACTTCAGGATGAGAAAATGGGAACTATCGTTCATATCTGCGGACAGATGAAGAGTGTATACCGGCAGATTGATATGGTGCACAGTGATGCACTCAGCTTCGATTCGGTAGTCCCGATGAAGGAAGCAAGAAAGAATCTGGAGGATCGTGTGCTCATGGGAAATGTCAGTACCTATGCGCTGGAATTCGGTGATCCGGAGCGCGTGGCAAAACTGACACGTAACTGCGTTGCGGGAGGTTCGAATATCATATCTCCGGCATGCGGTTTGGGAACAAAATCCCCGCTTGTGAATATTCAGGCGATTTTGAAAACATTGAAAGAAGATGAGGTAGCAGCTGATGCCTAAAATAACTGTTTGGCCGGAAGGAAAGATTTACGAATATACAAAAGGAAAAACGTTGTTGGAAATCCTTCTGGCTGAGAAAATATTTGTAGACAATCCCTGTAATGGAAAAGGTGTCTGCGGGAAATGCCGTGTGAAAATTTTAAGCGGTAGTGTGCCCGAAATCTGTGAGACAGAGAGTAAGCTTTTGAAAACAGAAGAGATAGAGGCGGGGATCCGATTGTCATGTCTCGTGAACCCGGAGAATGATCTGGAGATAGAACTGCTCACAAAAGAGAAAAAGCATGAGGTGCTGACTACCGGCTATATTCCGGAATTTGACTTTGACCTCGATATTGAAAAGCGGGTTATAGAAATTCGGAAGCCTACTTTGGAGGATCAGACACCCCTTGAAGATCAGATAAAAGAACAGACCGGAATGAGGAAAATCAGTTTCCGGGCTTTGCAGTCAGCATCATTCATACCGGGAAAAGTGACTGTGGTTCTCCATGAGGGAGAAGTCATCCAGATTGAAGAAGGAGATACCACAGATTCTTTATATGGAGTGGCGATTGATATCGGGACAACTACGGTAGTCTGCGCGCTGATCGATATGATCACTGGAAAAGAGCTGGCGAATGCATCCATGATCAATGCACAGAAGCACTTTGGTCTGGATGTTCTTACGAGGATTACTTATGAACTGGAGCATCCTGAGGATGGAGTAGAAAAATTACGCAGCGCGATTGTGGAGTCTATCAACGATATGATTTGTGATATATGCAGTCAGGCAGGGATTTCAAAGGAACAGATCTATGAGATTGCAGTGGGAGCAAACTGCACGATGATGCATATGCTCCTTGGTGTGGATGCAACTCCGATTGGAAAAGCACCATATGCTCCGATGTTCGTTAAAGCCAGAGATATTCCGGCAGAACTGATAGGCATTCATGCTGCAAAAGGGGCAAGGCTTTATTGTCTTCCGTCTGTATCTGCTTATATTGGTGCGGATATTGTGGCAGGGGCCTATGTATGTGAACTGAAGAAAGAAGAGGGAAATGTACTTTTCATAGATATCGGAACGAATGGAGAGATTGTTTTATCGAATCGAGGGGAGCTTCTGTGCTGTTCCTGTGCAGCGGGACCTGCACTGGAAGGAATGAATATCAGCTCCGGTATGCGTGCAGCCGAGGGAGCCATTGAAGATGTGCAGATTACTGAAGAAGGCGTGAAACTGAAGGTCATCGGAGACGAACCTCCGGCAGGAATCTGCGGAAGCGGAATTCTTGCTGTGGTAAAAGAACTTTTAAAGTCCGGGCTGGTACGTAAGGATGGCGCATTTATAAAAAAAGACAAGCTGGAGGAAACGGATTACCGTTATCCTATGCTGCAGCTTGATGGAAGAAAAAGAGAATTTATTATGACCGAAGAGCCGGAAAAGCTTTTGATCACACAGGGAGATGTGCGTCAGGTTCAGCTTGCCAAGGGGGCCATTTTGTCTGGATTCATTGCATTACTTAATAAAGCCGGAATTCAAATGGAAGATCTGGATAAGGTTATGATAGCAGGACAGTTTGGTGCCCACCTGCCGGCAGACAGTCTGACAGGAACGGGAATACTGCCCAAAGAAGTGGAAGACAAACTGGTATATGTGGGAAATTCTTCCAAGACCGGAGCTTACATGGCACTAATGTCTGCAAAAGTAAAACGGGAAATGGAAGAACTGGCTCACGATATGGACTATATGGAACTGGGGGCAACCAAAGGATATGAGAGACTCTTTTCCGATTGCCTGATTTTCCCGGATTTTAACAAATAGTGACAGGAGAAATATAATATGGGAAAAATTGTGGATTTTCAATGTACCTATGATAATGCAGTTGGTATCAGCGGTGCAGTGACAGAGAAACTGAACCTGACATTTCCGGATGCATATCTTCATTGGGATACCATGGCAAAGATCGCGCTGGAAATTAAGAGACAGGAGGATGTATGCTTTTGTGAGCTTCCGTTCTGCCACACTTTAGAAGCGGAAGCCATGGGTGGAATCGTGAATCTGGGAGATGCACTGACAGGACCAAGGGCAAAAGAATATATCTGTGAGACACCGGAGGATATTCTGGCTCTCCCGGAGATTGATTATGAAAAAGGCAGGATCAGCGAGACTTTAAAAGCCTGTAAATATTTGCGGGAGCAGGGTGAGAATGTAGTTCTTCTGATTTCCGGTCCGTTTACGATATTGAATGTGCTGATGGATGCAAGACTGGTGTTTCGATTTATGAGAAAAACCCCGGATAAAATGCAGCAGGTATTTGATAAATTTGCAGAAGAACTGCTTCGTTTTATTGAAAAAGCAGTCGATAATCAGGTAAATATTATCAGCTATGCAGATTCATCCGGCGGACTGAATATAATCGGACCGAAGAACACAGAGTATATGATGGAGAATTTTACATATCCGTTCCTTGAGCGTGCGGAGAAGATCGTTGCCGGAAAAGCACAGATTTTCCTTTGCCCGAAGATATCCTTTGCCCTTCTGGGTACAGAAAAAATGCGGTGGAAGGATATCCCCGTGGAAGAATCCATGCGTTATGTGGATGCGGCGCTCAGTGTGAAAGAACAGGCACCGATCGTGGGACAGATGTGTATAAAAAATACAGGTTTCCGTGTGCAGAAAGAAATAAAAGCAGTGGAACTTGTGTAGGAAAGGGCAGAAAACATGAAAGCAGTAAAACATCCGGCAGATGCGATGACACCGTTAGAGAGAAAGAAGGCCATTGAGGAAGGGAAAGATATTGACAGGGTTCCATGTATACCATTTATGGGAGAATTCAAGTGTTATCTGACGGGGGTCAGTATCTGGGATTTCTGGCATGATCCGTATAAGATGTTGAAGGCTGAAATAGATACCTTTAATCGATATGGTTATGACAGAATAGTAATCGGACCTAATACCAGAGGAGTTACAGAAGCTCTGGGAGGAAAGGTGGTGTACCCTGAAAAAGGTCTTCCATATGCAGATACACCATTTATTCAAGAGTATTCCCAATTGGATAGTATGGAACCGGCAGATGCAGAGCATCATTCCAGACTTTTGACCTTTGCCGAGGCGGCAGAACTTATATGCCAGGCGGCAGCGGATGTTGTCCCGATAGAAATGAGTATCGGTGGTCCATTTACCATAGCTGCCAATCTCCGGGGTGTGGAAATCCTTCTGCGGGATTGTCGGAAATATCCGGAAGAGATTCAGCGTCTTCTGAGAATAGTTACAGATACACAGAAAAGCTGTATAGATATGGCGGCGAAATATGGGCTTGGAATTGCCATGGCGGATCCGGTGGCGAATCCAGCATTGATAGGACCGAGGATGTATGAGAAGTTTGTATTTCCCTATACAAAAGAACTGACAGATTATGCACTGAAAAAAACGGGGAAGAAAGTTTCTCTTCATATGTGCGGAAGTACTTATAGTATTTGGAAATATCTGAGCCGGTATGAACTGAATGAATTGAGTCTGGATAATATTGTAGACCTTAAGCGGGCTGTTGAGGAACTGGGCAGTCTGATCCCGATTGCAGGGAATGTTGATCCGGTACAGGTTGTAATGAATGGAACGAAAGAGGAGATATTCCAGGCAGTGGAATTCTGTATAAATACCGGAAAACAGGCAAAAAAAGGATATCATCTGGCGACAGGATGTGACATTCCGGAAAGTACGAGACCGGAGCAGATCGTTTTCTTTATGGAGGCTGCACGAAGTAATAAATTGAATTAAATAAAAAGTCGTCACAAAATGATATGATGATTACACATATATTTTGTGACGGCTTTTTTTACCCTTTTAATCCACTTAGCGCCATTCCTTCTTCAAATTTTGATTGAAGGAAAAGATAGAATATAAATGGCGGAAGGAATGTGATGGCGGCGCAAGCCATTGTAAGCCCGACATCGGTGTCATATTGTGTTTTCATTGCAGTAAGTGCAAGAGGAAGTGTACGGTATGCATCTTCTGTTGTTATAATGAGAGGCCAGGTGAAATTATTCCATGCTCCAATAAAAGTGAAAATTGCAACCGTAAGCATTGCAGACTTTACAAGAGGAAGAATAACGGCACGTAATATTTTTGCATTAGAAGCTCCATCAATTTTGGCGGATTCGATCAATTCGTCCGGAACGGCAAGGATGGCTTGTCTCATTACAAAAACACCAAAGGCAGTTGGAAGAGGCAAAATTAAGGCTTTGAAAGTATTTACCCAACCAAAGCCCCGGACAACAAGATACAAAGGGACCAAAATAACTTCAGATGGCACCAGTAGTGTCAATATAATCAGAAAAAATAGTAAGTCATTTCCTTTGAACTTAAGTTTTGCAAAAGCATATCCGGCAGTACAACTGGTGAAAAGTGTCAAAAGAACTCCTGCAAGTGCTACAAACACACTATTAAAAAAATAACGGATAAATGTAGGGTCAGAAAAAATTTTCTGATAATGTGCAAAGGTCATGTCTGAAAGTGACAGAGTAAAATCATATGCATTAGTTGTACTTTTTAATGACATTAATATCATATATAAAAATGGAAGTGTACAAATCAATATTACGCATATGAGAAAAATATTGATTATAATGTTTGATATTTTTTTCATTTTGCCACCTCCTATATTTCCGAAGCATTACGTTTCATGAAACGCTGCTGGAATAACACGATTACCAATATCATTGCCATTAATACATTAGACACGGTCATGGCATATCCTGCTTTGCTGCCTTTGAATGTCAGCTGGTATGCATACATTACAAGGGTAGTAGTGGACATGGATGGACCGCCTCCGGTCATGGTATAAATGATGTCAAACACTTGCATGGAACTTATCGTTGCAAGAAAAGTATTCATAATTATGGTTGGTTTTAATAGTGGAAGGGTAATCTTTGTCAGTTGTTGCCAACTGCCGGCCCCATCCACTCTAGCCGCTTCATAATAGTTGTTTGGAATAGACATCAAAGAAGATAAAGAAATAATCATGTGATATCCCATACCTTTCCAGACAATGAGAAGGGCAATTGTAACGATTGCCGTTTCACTGCTTCCTAAGAGCAATGTCGGGTCTATGCCAAAGATACCGAATATTGCTTTAATAGCAGGGTGTCCTCCGTTCAGGATTGCTTTCCAAACAGTTCCGATTACAGCACTGGAAGACAGAACTGGAATAAACAGGCATGCCTTGGAAATCTTGCCTAATAAGGTATCCTGTTTTGCAGCAATCAACACTGCGAATAATGTGGAACAGATTACCTGGAGAGGAACAGTTATAACTGCTATTTTTAAAGTGTTCAGGATGCAAAGTTTTAATTTAGCATCTCGAAATAGTTTTTGATAATTATAAAGTCCGTTAAATTGAGCCGGGGTAATAATATTATATTTAGTGAAACTGAAACATATTGCAATGATCAAAGATCCTGCCACAAAAGTAAGCAGGATCAATGATATTGGCGTTATGTAAAGATAAGGCGTTAAAACGGACAACCCTTTCTTTTTTTTCATAGGAGCCTCGATTCTTTTTATTCGTTGTCAGCCCAGTATTCATCAAGTGTTTCGTCTGCGAACGCTGCGGATTCATCGAGAGCTTCTTTAACTCCCATTTTACCTTCCATGATGGATTGGATATGAGCGGCATAGTTTTCAAGAATTTCGCTGCCGCATGGACCAACCTGAAGTGGGCGCCATTTGTCACGATCTTCAGTAACGATTCTTTCCATTTTTGCATCTCCAACATATTCCTCGCTTGCGGTAAGAGGAGCACCCGGAGCTACTTTGTGATATTCTGTCATGAATTCAGCACTGGTAATGTATTTGATAAGATCGAAAGCCAGTTCCTGGTTTTCGCTGGCAGTCATTACGGATAAGCAGTCAGCAGCACCGAATGTTCCGTAATCTTTATGCTTTAATGATGTTACGTAGTCCCAGTTAAGATCCGGGTAGTCATTTGCGAAAGTAGTTTCGTGAGACTGTGAAGAACGTGTTACACCAAAAGCAGCTTTTCCTGCACCGAATACTGTGCTGAATGCATCTGTTCCGGAGAGAGACATTACATTCTCAGGCATATATGGCTGAAGACTTTTGAAGAATTCAATTGCTTCAACACCGGCATCACTGTTAAATGCAGCAGATTTTAAATCATCGGCATAGATATCTCCGCCTGCCTGCCATAACAAGCTGTAAATATATGAGTTGAGCATATACAGGTTACTCATATCACCACTATTTAAGCCAACAGCGTAACCATACTGGTCGATTTTGCCGTCACCATCTGTATCCTGCGTCGCTTTTTCGCAGATACGCGCGAAATCTTCCCATGTTTCCGGGGCGGTTTCATTAAGGGAGTCCAAAATGTCCTGATTATAATAAAGAACAAAAGGAACACCTGTTACAATTGGAATGCCATATAATCCGCCCATCATCTCTCCGCGGTCAATATAAAGATACTCATTGTAATCATCTTCTGTCACAAGATCAGTTAAGTCTGCAACAGCACCAGCAGAAATATAAGTAGGGTACATCTCGGCGTACATATATCCGATATCCGGGATATCTCCACCGCTAAGACCGGTTGACCATTTTTCTTCGTAGTTGGCCCATGGGATTAATTCCATTTCAACAGTGCAGTTGTTTTCTTTTTCCCAATCTGCCAGTAACTTTTTGAAGTTGCCTTCTGTGTCATCATCGAGAGGCGGAAGCCACATTGTCAGAGTAGTCGTTTCGCTGTCTGATGCTTTCTCTTCACTGGTGTTCTCTTTGCTGCCACAGCCTACGACAAGTGAAGCAACCATGGAAACACAGAGCAGCGTGCTGAGTAGTTTCTTTTTCATTGTTCGTTATCCTCCTTTTATGAATTCGTAGAAAATACGAATCATTTTTCACACTTATTATAAAATAAATGCAGGATGAAGTAAAATAGATAAGATTTATAAAAAATACTTATTTATAGATAAAAACAATAAGTTGGAAATTGCACCCCTAAAAAGAAAATGATAGAATAATCAAAGGAGTATATTTAGACGAAAAAACGAGAGGTATGAAAATGTTAATAGAAGAATTGATGGAGCGAATCTTCCTCCCGGAGGAAGCCAGACAGGCGGTACGTAAGGAAAACATGACGGAGGCAGTTTATACGGAAGAAAAGCAATTGTTTTATGACAATTTTCCGGTATTTTTTGAAAACTGGAAGAAGGAGACTGGAAAAGAAAAGTACACTCGTGTACTGGTTTTTTATTTGCATCTTGCTTGTGAGGTATATCCGAAATACAAAGAAAAAGGGATAGAAGATGCGATTTTTGATAAGACATTCTATGACATTACTATCTGGTGTGAGGAATGTTACCGGAAGCATCAGGTATATGGCTTGGAAGAACTCTGGTGGCTTGCCCAATCTGTGAAGATGAATCTCTTCCGGCTTGGAAGATTGCAGTTTGAACCGATTGTTTTGGAGAAGGACATACATACGAATCCTAAATTGCAGGAAAGTTCGAACATTAGCATTTCAGCGGGAACCAAAGTCCTGAATGTACATATTCCGGCAGGGGAACCGCTGGATTATGAGGCGTGTCTGGATTCTTTCCGTCAGGCGGAAGCTTTCTTTGGGAAAAATCAGATTTATATGTGCGATTCATGGCTGCTTTCTCCGCATTTAAAAGAGGTGCTTTCTGAGGAGAGTAACATTCTGAAATTTCAGAACCTCTTTACAGTAACAAGTGTGTATTATGCATATCCACAGGCTGAGCAGAGGATTTTTCAGAATGTAATTGAGAACAAACAGGAGTATCCGGAGGATACTTCTCTTCGAAGAAGGGCGAAAGCGTATATTCTGTTAGGAAAAGACCTGGGAATCGGTATCGGAATTATTGAAAATATCTATAAATACATTTGATTTATTGAAAATATCAATTTGAGGACCGTTGAAAGCAGATATATAATAGATTTGGATTTGTGAGAGAATCCATTGTAAGCAGTGAGATTCTGTACTCACAGAAAGATAAAAAATTCGGGAGGAAACAAAATGAAAAAGAAACTTTTGAGTGTACTTTTGTGTACAGCAATGGTTGCTTCACTTGTAGTCGGCTGTGGCTCAAAGAGCGAGAGTGGAAACGAAAGTGAAGAGACTGAGGCCGAGGGGGAAAAGATTACACTTACCTTCTGGTGCCACGAAAATGAGCCATGGGTAAAGGCTTACAAGGAAATGGGAGAAAAATTCTCCGAGGAACATCCGGAATATGTAGTGGAGGTTCAGGATTACCCATTTAATGTGTACAATGACAAGATTCAGACTGCACTGACATCCAGTACCGCAGGTCCGGATATTATCGCTGTATGGGGCGGTATGGCACCGTCATTCATTAAGTCTGATGCACTTTCCGAAGTGCCGGAGGATCTTGCGGCAGAGATGAAAGAAGATTATATGGAACCTACTCTTGGTATTTACACCAAAGAAGGAAAATATTATGGAGTGCCGATGGAGTATAACCTGGAATATGGCGGAATGATCGTTAATAAGAAGTTATTTGATGAAGCAGGACTTTCCTATCCGGAGACATGGGAAGAACTTCGTGAGACATCAAAGGCAGTCTCCAAACAGAATGGTGATGTAGTCGAAATGAAAGGTTTTGAGATGGTTGATTCCGATTCCCTGATCTGCAACTATCTTGCCATGATTCTTCAGAGCGGAGGACAGTATCTGCAGGATGATAATTCCATTAACTTTGCAACACCGGAAGGTATTGCTGCAATGGAAGAAATCCTCAGCACTGTAAAAGATGGAGAAGCTGACCTTCAGAATCTGACAAATGATGAGTACTGCTTCAATGATGTATATCAGGATAAGGGATATATGGCGTCCGTAGGTTCCTGGGCAATCGGTGAGGGTACAGATTCCTACGAGCTGACTTATGGTGAGGATTTCGAATATGTTCCGGTTCCGCAGTATGGAGAGAAGATGGCATTTGCATCTGAGACAGGATGGGGTATCATCGTTCCGAAGAACAGTGCAAATGTTGATGCAGCATGGGAATTTGTAAAATTCTTCAGCCAGCCGGAGAATCTGGTACAGCATAATATTGCATGTAATCAGCTCCCACCGAGAAAGTCTCTGCTTGACAGCGAAGAGTATATCGAGGCAATGCCGAATGTAGCATTCCTGCTTGACATTCTTCCGAATGGACAGTGGATGGGACCATATCATACTTCTGATATGAGAACTATTTTTAATCAGATGTTTATTGACTTATGCCAGTCAGAAAACCCGGATGTAGAAGGGGCACTGAAGACAGCATCTGAGAAGATTACAAGTGAATGTCAGCTTGGATACTCTATGGAGTAATCAGTGAAATAAAGTATTCCTGAATAAAACCGGCAGAGAATTCTAAACAGGGTTCTCTGCCTTTTCCCTATTATGATATTTCCTTTAAACAAAAGAGGTTGGCAGTTTTATGAAAAATAATCGTTTTGTGGCATCGGTTCTGGTGCCGGGATTTTTATTCCTGTTTTTATTTTCGGTGTTTCCGGTGATATATGGTCTGGGTATTTCTCTGTATGATTATAATCCGGCAAACACACATAATGTATTTCTTGGATTGGAACATTACAGGCGACTGATTACGGATGAGACGTTTTGGAAGTCTGTTAAAAATACAGTCTTCTTCTGCGTGGCAGCAGTTGGGGCAAATATAGTTATTACGCTGTTTCTGGCAAAAATTATTTCAGTAATACCTTCCAAAGGGATAAAGACTTTTTTCAGAACCATTCTTTTTATTCCCTGTATAGCGCCGATGGTAGGAACTTCAATGGTATGGAAATACGGAATTGTAGGTACGGATGGAGGTCTGTTAAATCAGATCAGAGCATTGTTCGGGATGGCACCGAAAAACTGGTTTCTGACGACAATGCCGCTGATGTTGATCATCATTGTATATACGCTGTGGGCGGATATCGGTTATAATGTAGTCCTTTTCACTGCGGGTATTGAAGGCGTGCCAAAAGAGTTTGACGAGGCGGCGGCCATAGATGGAGCGGGACCGATACGGACATTTCTTTACATTAAGCTTCCCCTGATGGGCAGAACTTTTGCATTTGTGTCGATTATGACTATGGCAAATTATTTTCAAATGTTTGCGCAGTTCAGGATTTTTGCACCTCAGGGCGGAATGAATGATTCGGCGCTGGTGCTTACGAACTATGTGTATCGCACCAGTTTTGAGAGCTTCAATATGGGGTATGCCTCTGCCATAGCTATGGGACTGTTCCTGCTGGTATTTGTAATTGCTCTGATTCAAAATAAGATGATGCGGGCAGATTGGAGTTATGAATAATGAAGAAGAGAAAGAATGAATATAAAACTTATCATTATGTGATTAT
Source organism: Sporofaciens sp. SGI.106 (assembly GCF_050314255.1). Taxonomy (NCBI): domain Bacteria; kingdom Bacillati; phylum Bacillota; class Clostridia; order Lachnospirales; family Lachnospiraceae; genus Sporofaciens; species Sporofaciens sp. SGI.106. Next base: position 37,032 of record NZ_JBNPMZ010000007.1, on the reverse strand, counting down.
TACCGGTATGACAATTTTTTCGATATTAATGATGTTCCCGATGATGTGGATGGTAATGACATCTTTTAAATCGAATGCGGATATCAGGAAGAACCGGACAAAGTTTTTTCCGACGGAATGGACTTTAGAGGGATATCAGAAGGCTTTTGAAAAAGCACCTATTGGACACTGGTTTGTAAATAGTGTTATGATTGTAGCATGTATTGTGGCGGCGGTCATTCTGACCAGTACGCTGATTGGATTTGTGTTTGCCAAATATGAATTCCGATTTAAGAAGCTTTTGTTTGTCCTGCTTCTTGCAACGATGATGGTGCCGCCGCAGGTGACCATGATTCCAAGATATCTGATGATCCAGAAGCTTCATCTTTTTAATACGGCGGGAGCTTTGATCGTGCCTGGAATTGTCAGCGCCTTTGCCATTTATCTTGCGAAGCAGTTTATTGCGGATATTCCGGATAGTCTGTGTGAGGCGGCCAAGATAGATGGAGCGGGACCGCTCCGGATCTACTGGCATGTAATTCTGCCCAATATTAAGCCGGCCATTGGATCGATAGGCATTTTCACAGCTATGATGAACTGGAATGATTATCTAAATCCGCTTCTGATGCTGAATGACATTGAGAAGATGACACTGCCTCTGGGACTAGTATTTTTTGACAGCCAGAGGTCAACAGATCTGTCTGCTACTATGGCGGCCGCGACGATGATCATGATACCGATGATTATTATTTTCCTGTTGTTCCAGAAGCAATTTATTAAAGGAATGACCATGAGCGGAATAAAATAAAGAAATGAGAGGTAAAACTTATGTGGAAAAAGAAAGAAATCAAGTATGAGATGAAGCTTTTGAGTTCACTGGCAAAGGTGTTCCAGGATGAGACCCCTGTCTATCGGCCGGAGTGTCTGGGACTTAGCGCTCTTTGGGGAGAAACGGTATCTTTCCAGGCTGCATATACCGGAGACTTTTTCATGAGAGAGCGGCTGGATGTGAAGGTGGTATCTCCGATTGCAGACCATGTCAGGGTCAGAAGCGTGGAGCAGGTTCCGGTAGGGCGTGCTACAAATGGGATTGTGGACGATAATTATTTGCGTACAACATCGGGGCTTTATCCGGATCTGTTAAAGGATATTCCGGATGGCAAGGTGATCGTGTGCTCGAATCAATGGAGAAGCCTCTGGGTTGATGTTGAGGTTTCAGAGGATATTCCGGCAGGTCGATATGAGATAGAGATACAGCTTGTAAAGGAAGAAAAGGTAGTATGTTCGTCCGTGATGAAATTAATGGTAGTGGGAACGGTACTTCCACAGCTGGATATTATGCATACGGAATGGATGCACGCGGATTGTCTGGCAGACTATTATCATGTAGAGGTATTCTCAGAGGAACACTGGCAGATACTGGAAAACTATTTTCATGAGTATGTAAGCCGGGATTGCAACATGATGCTGGTTCCGCTTTTTACATCACCGCTGGATACGGCTGTGGGGTTGGAACGAACCACTACGCAGTTGGTGGAAGTAGAAGTAAAGGACGGGGAATATTTCTTCGGATTTGATAAGGTGAAACGATGGATTGATCTGTGTAAATCCTGTGGAATCCGGTATTTTGAGATGTCTCATCTTTTCTCCCAGTGGGGAGCAAAATATGCGCCTAAGGTGGTTGCAATGGTCAACGGTAAAGAGGAGAAGATTTTCGGATGGCATACTCCTGCTGTGGGAGAATATACAAGATTTCTCGAGAGCTTCCTTCCTCAGTTGATTGAAAAGCTTCGGGAATGGGAGATTGCAGATGTTACGTATTTCCATATTTCTGATGAGCCAAGAGAGGAGCATCTGGAGACTTACCGGGCAGCGAAGGAATCACTGGGACATATGCTGGATGGATTCCATACTTTTGATGCGCTGTCAAGCTATGAGTTTTACAAGCATGGTCTGGTTGATAAGCCGATTCCGGGCAATAATGAAATCGAGGAATTCCTGGAACACGGGTTGACGGATATGTGGACCTATTATTGTACCGGTCAGTTTTATGAGGTGAGCAATCGTTTTATGTCTATGCCTTCTGCAAGGAACCGAATTTATGGCGTGCAGCTTTATAAATACAATATTATCGGAATACTTCACTGGGGCTATAATTTTTATAACAGCCAGTTCTCCATTGAGCATATTAATCCTTATGAAGTGACGGATGCGGGCAATGCTTTCCCATCAGGAGATCCGTTCCTGGTATATCCGGGAAAAGACGGACATCCGGAGGAGTCTATCCGCATGATGGTTCATTATGAGGCGATGACGGATCTGAGAGCCCTTAAGCTTTTGGAGTCTTTAACCAGCAGAGAGCATGTGATGGAGCTTATCGAGGGTGAGCTGGCGGAGCCGCTGACATTTAAGAGATATCCGAAATCCGATATGTATCTGATTACATTAAGAAATCGTGTGAATCGGGAAATTTCGGAAATTGTCAGCAGAAAAGAAGCTTAATAAAGTAAGAGGTTTCTAAAGTAAGGGAGACGAACTATGAGTGAGACAAAAGTCGTAAAAACGAGCTGCAGTACCTGCGGTCCCTGCTGCCAGGTAGATGCGTATGTCAGAGACGGGAAATTGATTTCTGTGGAGGGTTCCAGAAATACTCCGCAACAGTCAGGAAGCCTGTGTGCAAAAGGGGCAGCAGCCCTTCAGTATGTTTATAATAAAGAGCGGATATTGTATCCGATGAAAAGAATCGGGAAAAAAGGAGAAGGAAAGTTCGAGCGTATTACCTGGGAGGAAGCTTATGACATGATTGCAGAGAATCTGCTTCGGATCCGGGAAGAGTACGGTGCAAAGTCGACAGTGTTTTATGTAGGATATCCAAAGTGGTTCCGTCCGGCACTTTTGCGTCTGTCAAATGCCTATGGGTCACCCAATTTCTGTACAGAATCCAGTACCTGTTTTCAGGCGGCGGCGCTGGCATGGCGTTCCGTTTATGGAAATGAAATCTGTCCTGCGGATCTTCAGAATGCAAAGACGATTCTGATGTGGAGTTCCAATCTCTACCATTCTAATACGCCCATGAGCCGCATGTATCAGGGACTTAAGAAGCGGGGAGTCAAAGTAATTAATGTTGACCCACGCCATACCGTAACTGCTCATGAGGCGGATATTCATTTGCAGTTGATCCCGGGAACGGACGGAGCGCTTGCATTGTCCATGGCGAACGTTATAATTGATGAAAATCTGTATGACCGGGAATTTGTAGAAAAATATGTCTATGGATTTGAGGAATATAAGGAGTATGTGAAGCAGTTTCCGCCTGAGCGTGCAGAGAAGATTACGGGAGTGCCTGCAGAGAAGATTATTCTTGCGGCGAGAACATTTGCATCGAATGGACCGGCAGGAATTATGTTTTCGGCATCTCCGGTCGTACATAATATTAACGGTGTACAGAATTACCGTGCGGTATTTATGCTGTCAGCTCTTACAGGTAATTATGATGTGGAAGGCGGAAACCGTTCACAGCCGGGACCATTTTCTCCGGCAAATGAATTCCATAAGGTGAGACGTCTGGACACAGAAGAAGCTATCGGGCAGCAGGATTTCCCTGTATGGTTTGATCTGTCCTGTGATGAAGCGCAGTGCACAAAGCTTGCAGATTATATCCTGGAGGAAAAACCATACCCGATTAAGGCGGTGTTTGGAATGGGGCTGAACCACAGGATGTGGCCGCAGCCATCCTATCTTCTGGAAGCACTTGCAAAACTGGATTTTTATGTGGATGTTGATATTTTTATGTCGGAGTCTGCCAAAGTGGCGGATCTGATACTTCCTGCATGTACATCTTATGAGCGGGAAGAGGTTCATGTGCTGAGGGGAGGAAGATTCTTCTTCTCCAACCGTGCTATTGAACCACTGGGTGAGTCGAAAAATGATATTGAGATTATCATGGAAGTTTTAAAAAGGATGGGGCTTCATGATGAAGTGCTGGAGCGTGGCTATGAAGGATATATGCAGTATATCCTGGAACCGTCAGGACTCACGCTGGAGGAATTAAAAGCTCATCCGGAAGGAATGAATGGCAGGAACATTTTTATGCCAAAGACAAAGACTTATGAAGAACAATCGTTTCATACACCTTCCGGCAAAATTGAATTCTGTTCTCAGGTACTTGAAAAATATAAAGACAGCCATGGATACAGCGGACTTCCGGAATATAAGGATTATCGGGAGATATCCAATATAGATCAGGAGAAATATCCAATGATTTTAAATACGGGCAGCAGGAAACCTCAGTTCTTTCATGCGCGTGTATACCGGATGCCGTGGCTTGCAGGGCTTGAGGAGGAACCGTTGGTAGAGATTCATCCGGAAGATGGGCAGAAGTATGGCATTGATAACGGAAGTCTGGTGAAAGTGATTTCTCCGGCCGGAGAGGTGACGGGAGTTGCTGCTTATCATGTCGGAGGGCAGCCGGGGACCGTTCATCTTTATCATGGAAGCGCAAAAGGGGATGCCAATGAGCTGATCGATAAGGATTATGTGGATCCTATCTCGGGATTCCCCGGATATAAGAGTTATTTCTGTCGACTGGAAAATGTTGCAATTGCGGATGCGGGGGAATTAGGATAAAATGAAGATAAAATTTGATAAAGAAAAATGTGTGGGATGCTATGCCTGTCATTCTGCCTGCCTGGCAGCGCATTATGCTCCGGATCAGGAAGGAGTCAGAAGCTTTCGCTCGATTAAACGGATATGCTGTGAGGATGAAGGTTTCGAGAAGAATGTGTGCCCGGGCTGCATTCACTGTGGCGCCTGTATGCATGTCTGTGAGCAGGAGGCGATTTTCCGGGATGAGAAGACGGGACTGATACTTGTTGATCAGAATAAATGTACCGGATGCAGAAAATGTGAATCTGTATGTCCGATGCAGGTGATATGCTATGGCGAAAATGGGAAAATGGTCAAGTGTGACGGTTGTATCGAACGTATTCGGGAAGGCAGAGAGCCTGCCTGTGTGAGGATGTGTCCGACAGGAGCAATTACCGCATCAAACGCATAAGGAGAATGTATGAAATATTCGAGGATACAGAAAGGGACGTTCATAGAACGTCCCAATCGTTTTATTGCCTATATAGAAATCAATGGAAAAAAAGAAACCGTGCATGTGAAAAATACAGGAAGATGTGCCGAACTGCTGAAATCCGGTGTGACTGTTTATGTGCAGGAAAGTGATAATATTTCTCGTAAAACAAAGTGGGATCTGATTGCAGTGGAAAAAGAGACTACCGAGGGAATACGTATGATCAACATGGATTCTCAAATTCCCAATAAGGCGGTACAGGAATGGTTGGAGAAGAATGAGAGGGGAATCCGATGTATCCGGCCGGAGTATACTTATGGGAATTCCAGAATAGACCTGTATCTGGAGATAGAAGAAGAGCAGAGGGTTCGAAAAATTCTGATTGAGGTCAAAGGGGTGACACTGGAGGAAAACGGAGTAGCTCGATTTCCGGATGCACCCAGCGAACGTGCTGTCAAACATGTGGAAGAACTTGAAAAAGCTGTTAAAGAGGGATATGAGGCCTGCATTTTCTTCGTGATACAAATGAAAGGGGTACGATATTTTACGCCAAATATAGATACCCATCCGGCATTTGGAACAGCTCTGAAAGAAGCAGCTGAAAACGGCGTGAAGATAGAAGCCTGGGACTGTCAGGTGACCTGTGACGGTATCGAACTTGATTGTCGGGTGCCGGTGGTATTGGAGGCGCCGGAACTGCACGAGATGGCAGAGCCTGTGACAGACTGGTACAGGGAGAATAAAAGGGATCTTCCCTGGAGAAATCATCCGGATGCTTACCGGGTATGGGTATCAGAAATTATGCTGCAGCAGACCAGGGTGGAAGCGGTAAAGCCCTACTATGAGAGATTCCTGAAAGCCTTACCGACAGTAAAAGACCTTGCGGAAGCGGAAGAAGATACCCTGCTGAAATTGTGGGAAGGGCTGGGCTATTATAACCGGGTGAGAAATATGCAAAAGGCTGCACAGCAGATTGTGGTGGATTATCATGGTAAATTTCCAGATACTTATGAAGAAATTCTGTCACTAAAAGGTATTGGAAATTACACGGCCGGGGCAATCAGTTCCTTTGCTTACGGAATTCCAAAACCGGCAGTGGACGGTAATGTTCTGCGGGTGGTTTCACGTGTTCTGGGAAGCGAAGAAGATATTATGAAGCAAAGTGTCCGGAGAAAATGGGAAGGATGGCTGGAAGCTGTAATCCCGGCAGATGCTGCCAGTGATTTTAACCAGGGAATGATAGAACTTGGAGCAATCGTCTGTGTACCCAATGGAGAGCCCAAGTGTGATATTTGCCCCGTGGCAAACATCTGTCGGGCTCATGCACAGGGCCGGGAGACGGAACTGCCGGTGAAGACAAAGGGAAAGGAACGTAGGATTGAAAAGCGTACGGTGCTTATTTTCCGGGACGGAGATACGGCTGCCATTCGGAAACGTCCGAAAAAAGGTCTGCTGGCAGGGCTTTATGAGCTTCCAAATGTAGAAGGAGAATGGACTCAGGATGAAGTTATTGCCTATAGCAAGAGCATCGGGCTTACTCCGGTGCGGGTAAAGACGTTGGGAAAAGCAAAGCATATTTTCAGCCATGTGGAATGGCAGATGACAGGATATCTGATACAGGTGGATGAGCTGGAAAAGAACTGTCTGGAGCCAATGATTTTCCTTCATCCGGATAAGGTACAGGAGTCATATCCTATTCCGTCAGCTTTTGAAGCATACACCAGTTACCTGAATATCCGGCTGGGGCAGGATAAATACCGATAGATTTTTTCTATAATTAACCTCTTTTATTATATTTATTGATTAGTGTCATGTATCTTAAAGTGATAAAATAGTACTTAAGGAAAATAATTTAGTCAATGGAGGGACAGCAATGGAAGTAATTAAAGATTTGCCAGAGGTGTTTGAAGAATTCGCAGAACAGCGCAAGAATTCTTTTCTTGGGGTAAAACAGTTAAAAGATAAGGGTGTGCCGGTTGTGGGAGCATATTGTACCTATTTCCCACAGGAGATTGCAATGGCAATGGGAGCAGCAACTGTTGGTTTATGCTCTACATCTGACGAGACAATTGCAGAGGCAGAGAAGTATCTGCCGAAAAATCTGTGTCCGCTGATCAAATCCAGTTATGGATTTGCAATTACGGATAAATGTCCGTTTTTCTATTTCTCAGATGTAGTAGTAGGGGAAACTACCTGTGATGGGAAGAAAAAGATGTACGAGTATATGTCTGAATTTAAAGATGTATTCTTAATGGAACTTCCGAATACTCAGGGAGAGGAAGCGCTGAAGCTTTGGAAGAGTGAGATCATCCGTTTTAAGGAATATCTGGAGAAGAAATTCGACGTGGAGATTACAGAGGATATGATTCGTGGTGCAATCAAGACCAACAATGAAGTAAGACGTTCTCTTCGTTCTCTTTATGAAGTAATGAGGAATGACCCGGCTCCGATTAAAGGACAGGATCTTTTCAAAGTACTTTATGGAAGTACATTCAAATTCGACCGTGCTGCAATTCCGGGAGAGGTAAATGCTCTGGTAGAGAAAATAAAAAAAGAATATGCAGAGGGAAAGATGGAAGAGAAGAAACCACGTATTCTGGTGACCGGATGCCCGATCGGAGGAGCAACAGAAAAGGTAATTCGAGCTATTGAGGACAATGGCGGTATTGTTGTAACTTATGAGAGCTGTTCTGGTGCAAAATCTATTGACAAGCTGGTTGATGAAGATAATCCTGATGTGTACGATGCACTGGCAAGACGGTATCTGTCTATTGGATGTTCAGTTATGACACCGAACCCGAATCGTCTGGAGCTGTTGGGAAGACTGATTGATGAGTATAAGGTAGACGGTGTGGTAGAGATGATTCTGCAGGCCTGTCATACATACAATGTGGAATCCTTCGGAATCCGCAGATTTGTAAATGAGAAGAAGGGAATTCCTTATATTTCAGTGGAGACAGATTATTCTCAAGCAGACATTGGTCAGCTGAATACAAGAATTGCAGCATTTATCGAGATGCTGTAGGATGCTTTTATATCAAATAGAGTTTTAAAGTAATAAAAAAACAGATTGCGCCAAAACGCAATCTGTTTTTGCTTACAGTCTCTCGTTATTATCACGCATGTTCTTATATTCTGCAACGGAGCGGTCAAAGCCTTCGATATGTACGTAAAGCCACTCAACAACCTTTTCCTGAACCTTTGCAACAAATGCCGGGGAAGGACCTTCTTCTTCCTGAAGCATATCCTGCAGATCAGCAATTGTCTGTTTGAATGCATCGTGCTGCGCTTTGTGTTTTGCAAATCCTGGATAGTCGATCTCTCTCTGAAGCTGTTCTTCAGCAGAAAAATGATAATTTGTATACTCTTCCAGGAAATCCAGAGTATTAACGGCAACGACTTTATCATTGCTCTGCTCACAGCTCTTCAGAACAGCGTTGATTTTTTCAATCAGTTCTTTGTGCTGGGAATCAATCATCTCATTTCCTGTAAGTAAGTTTTCACTGAGTTCTGCGTAAATTGTCATGGTTTATTCCTCCTTTATAAATGTAAATACGCCAGTCATGTGAATACATGATTTATATTACCGGCTGATGGGAGAGGCTCGTAGCCTTCCGGTTGGCCGGAACATATACAAATGGATAGACCGCTCCGGCCATCACCATTGCGGCGATAACATCGGTAACGGAATGCTGTTTCAGAAAAACGGTGGACAGAATGATCAGTCCCGCCAGAATATAGGCAGCATACTGAATATAAGGTTTTTTCTTTAACCGTTCACTGTGGGCGATTGCAAAGCTGACACCCAGTGAATTGAATACATGAATGCTGGGGAGTACATTGGTTGGAGTATCCGCCGCATACAACTGCTTTACCATATCCACAAAAATATTATCCCGTGCGAAAGTATCAGGACGGAGATTCAATCCATTAGGGAAAATGGTGCATATAATCAGGAAAATTGTCATGCCGGTAATCAGAAAAGTGGCTAATTTGTAAAATCCCTGTTTATCCGTGAAAAAGAAATACAGTGCAGTGATTGCAATAAATGCAAACCACAGCAGATACGGTATGATGAAATACTCAACAAACGGAATGTAATCATCAAGCGGAGAATGTATCCGATAATAATGAGTTGTTACATGACGTTCCAGGTACAGGAACCATGGCATGTAAATAAATCCATACAGAAGTACCCATGCGTGACTGTATTTCTTTAAGAACTTCTTTAATTTCATTGGTCATTACACCTCTCAAAACATGTGTGAAATACTATACTCATGATTCATTGGGATTATAACATGAAAAAAAGGAATCAACAACCTTGTTCACGGTTTCTTAATAATTTTCAGCTTTTTTCTCGAATATCTGAATGTGATATGATTTCAGCCCCTGTTTCAGTGCACTTTCGGTTCTGAGAGTCCACACTGCAACTGTAATCCCAAAAAGATGACGACACAGTGAGACTGACAGGTTGGGGAGATCCTTCATTTTATATGAAATGAAATCCGGCCGGGCGATCCAGTTGGATAGCAGGTGTCTGACCGGAAAAGTCAGGAACCATGGCTTGTCCGGATCGGAAGCGGTCAGGTTGGAAGAAAGCTGCCCCCGCAGGACGTGAGGAGCATGCAATCGAAACCAGAGAATCCCCAGTGTGTGAAAGGACTGGATCAGATAAACACCTTTATAATCCTTTAATACAGTATATGCAGCCTGGCAGAGTTTTAATGATCTGCCGGGAATTTTTAATTCAATTAAGAGAGGAACTCTTCCGTTTACCAGTGTGAGAACATCTGACAGAAGGGGAATTCGTTCACTGGTATTCAACAGATGAAATTGCTGTAGCTCCTCAAAGGTATAAGACTCTATTTTTCCTGACACATGGCAGATCCGTTCCAGGTCATCATCGTGAAATACGGCAATTTGACCGTCGCGGGTCAGATGAATATCCAGCTCTATTCCGTATCCGTGATCCAGAGCAGCCTTGAATGCAGCCATGGAGTTCTCAGGAATCAGACGGTCTGCACAGTGATATCCCCGATGAGCAAACATAGTGTGATGTAAACGTGCCATGTTCTTCTTTTTTGTAAGGCGGGGACAGATGGCAAAAAGGTATAACAGGATCAACAGACAAAAAATTGTCAGGATAAAAATTTTCATATGGGACTCCTTAACTGGTAATAATCTTTAAGTGTTCTTGTTCCAGAGACATATGGAGGTTCCGCTGCAGGAATACGGGTTCTCCGTCGGTGTGTACGGGAAGAGCCTGTTCGCTTTCTATCTCTGCTTCTTTACAGGTGTATGTATATACTCCGTGAAAATGTGTGTGCCATCCGAAATAAGCGGTTGGAAGGAGCAGAAGAATCTTCCATTTGGGTAGCCCTGCGATGACCGTCACGTTTAGAACATCATCACAGGGATTGGCATTCGGGCAAAATTTGAACCCGCCACCTTCGTAGGGGTGATTCATGGCTGTGGCAAAAAAAGTTTTTTCGAATTCCAGAACCTTGCCGTTATCAAGTATAAGCTTCATATGCCCCGGCGTAGAATGAATGATTCGGTCCAGAGCAATGCCTACGTAAGTCAGGCGGCCAAGATGCAGGCGGTTTAAAATAATCTTAAGCCTGGATATGACAGCCTGATGACAGACGGCAGCATCAAAACCAATACCCGAGCTTACCGCAAAACGCCTGCGCTTATTCTGGTATGTCACGACGCCCAGATTCATATAAGAATATCCGGTGGGGGAAAGGATTCGCTTTAGAGCTTCCACAGGACTTGAGTTCAGGTGAAAATATCGGGCAAAATCATTGCTTGACCCGATGGGAATATAGCCCAGAGTAACTTTGGTGCAGTCTTTAATTCCATTTATAACTTCATTAACGGTACCGTCACCACCCAGAGCGACAATGGTGTGTTTCTGACCATCTGAGGTTAATTCGGCAACAAGCTGCGTGGCATGGCGCTGATATTTGGTGAAAAGTACGCGGTAATCAACATGTTGTTTTTGAAGCTCCGGCTCCAGTTCCGACCAGACCTTGCTGCCGAGACCGGAGCGGGCATTGGGATTTATGATGAATGTATACATGTCTCTTCCTCTGTAAATAATTGCTATGTATTCTGAGATTCTTATAAAAATTATAGCGCTTTTGTCTGGATTCGACAATGTTTTTTGTGGTTGAGCGAAGTTTGTTTTCGGGGATGGTGAATGGAGGAATAGTTGACGGTGTGGAGGGCAGGTGATATATTGAAAACAGAAAAATTGAAGAATCTGGAGGAAAGGTAAATGAAGTTGGGATTTATTGGAACCGGAAATATGGCAAGTGCCATGATGGGGGGCATTATTAAAAATAACATTGTTCCGGCAGGTGAGATTATCGGATCAGATCTGTCGCCGGCAGGGCGGAAGAGAGCGGAAGAAAGCCTTGGAATTCATGTTACAGAGAGTAATATGGAAGTTGTGAGACAGGCAGAGATAGTTGTATTATCTGTAAAACCACAGTTTTACGAAGCCGTTATCTGTGAGATTAAGGATGAGGTCAGGGATGATCAGATGATTATAACGATAGCACCGGGCAAGACCCTGGAATGGCTGGAAGATAAGTTTGGTAAAGCTGTGAAAATTGTCCGGACGATGCCGAATACTCCGGCAATGGTTGGGGAGGGAATGACGGCAGTCTGCTATAATTCCCATGTAACAGATGAGGAGCTGGAGCAGGCAATTACTCTGTTAAAGGGATTTAGCAAAGTAGAAGTTGTGCCCGAACATCTGATGGATGCGGTGGTTTCTACGAGCGGAAGTTCACCGGCATATGTTTTTATGATGATTGAGGCAATGGGAGACGCGGCTGTGTCCGGTGGTATGCCAAGACAGCAGGCATATCAGTTTGCAGCTCAGGCAGTGCTTGGAAGTGCGAAGATGGTTCTGGAAACCGGTAAGCATCCGGGTGAACTGAAAGATATGGTCTGCTCACCGGCTGGAACGACGATTGAAGCGGTAAGAGTTCTGGAAGAACGTGGATTTAAGAGTGCAATCTTCGAGGCAATGAAGGTTTGCGAAGAAATGTCAAAGAATATGTAATTTTGGCGGATTTTGAATATAATAGTAGTATCAGACATCAGGAAAGGAGACAGACAAAATATGCCATCAACGTATGCACATTACCGGTTGGGAAAGGAAGTATGGGGAAAGCTCCCGGCAGAGATCAAGGAAGAGCTTTCGGGACAATTAGATTTATTTAAGATCGGTCTTCACGGGCCGGATATTTTGTTTTATTATGGAGCACTTGGTTCAAATAAGGTGAACCGGACCGGATTTGGAATGCATGATAAACTGGCCAAGGATTTCTTTTTGCCGGCACTTCAGATTATGCGACATGTAAAGGCAGATAAGGAATATCATGCAATGCAGGCGTATCTCTATGGATTTATCTGTCATTTTGCCCTTGATCGGGCTTGTCATGGCTATGTAGAGGAGAAGATGGAGGCGAGTGGCCTGTCTCATTCTGAGATAGAGACGGAATTTGACCGTGCATTGATGCTGGAGGATGGACTTGATCCAATCCGTCAGAAGGTGACGGGACATCTGCATCCGAATAAAGAGGGAGCCAGAGTAATCAGCAGATTCTTCCCCGACATTACGGAGGAAGAAGTCTACAAGGCATTAAAGTCCATGAAAAGGTGTCTGGACTTCCTTGTCGCTCCACATTGGCCCAAAAGAACACTCATTATGAAAGGGCTGAAAGTTAGCGGGCATTATGAGGGGATGCATGGGCTGGTGATGAATCCGGAAGCGAATCCGGAGTGTGCAGACAGCAACAGGGAATTAAGAAAAAGGTATGGGAAGGCAGTAAGGAATGCATTGGAACTGATTGAAGAATTTCGCAAAGAAGAGTCGGATGCAGAACTTCCAATGGATGAACGGTTTGATCATACGTTCGGGGCTGAGAAAGGAACAGAGTAAGATTTATGAGAGGGAAATTAACGAAACTTGAAAAAGCATGGGTTCTGTATGATGTGGGAAATTCGGCGTTTGTCCTGTTGGTATCAACGATTATTCCTATCTATTTTAATTACCTGTCAGAAAGCGCGGGGATATCCTCTGCAGAGTATCTGGCATACTGGGGATATGCGGCGTCCATTGCGACTCTTGCGGTAGCGGTGATCGGACCGGTATTTGGTACATTGGCGGATACGCGTGATTTTAAGAAACCGGTGTTTGTGGTGTCCCTTATGGTAGGTGCGATCGGATGTCTGGCACTGGGGCTTTCAGAATCGTGGATTGTATTTCTGGGTATATTTATTATTGCAAAAATAGGATATTCATCCAGTCTTGTGTTTTATGACTCGATGATTCAGGATGTGACGACACCGGAGCGATTAGATGTTGTATCCTCTCAGGGGTATGCATGGGGATATATCGGAAGCTGTATCCCATTTGTTGCAAGTCTTGGAATCGTACTGGGAGCCGGAAGTCTTGGAATCAGTATGAAAACGGCTATGATGATTTCCTTTCTTATTGTGGCAGTCTGGTGGGTGGGAACGACCATTCCGTTGCTCAGAGGGTACAAGCAGATTTATTATGTGGAAGTCAGAGGCAATGTAATTTCACAGAGTTTTGGACGGTTGTTTGACACAATGAAAGATATGAAGAACGAGAAGAGAATTCTCTGGTTTTTGATTGCATATTTTTTCTATATCGATGGTGTTTATACAATCATTGAAATGGCGACGGCATACGGAACGGCATTAGGGCTCAATACTACGGGACTTCTGCTGGCGCTTCTTGTGACGCAGATCGTGGCGTTCCCGTTTGCGATTATCTTTGGTCGTCTGTCTGAAAAATATCCTACGGAGCGCCTGATTATGATATGTATCGGAGCATATTTTGGAATTGCAGTATTTGCATTGTTCATGAGAACTCAGATACAATTCTGGATACTGGCTGTATGCGTGGGTATGTTCCAGGGAGGCGTTCAGGCATTATCCAGATCGCATTTTGCAAAATTAATTCCGCCTCAGAAATCCGGAGAATATTTCGGGATTCTGGATATCTGTGGTAAAGGTGCTTCTTTTATAGGAACAGCGCTGGTTGGTCTGGTATCACAGGTTACCGGAGATGCGAATAAGGGAGTAGGGGTTCTGACGCTTGTGTTTGTGTTGGGATTCTTCCTTTTCAGAAAATCTGTGAAAGCAGAGCCTCAAAAAGAAGGATAGACATATCCTGTAAAATTGATTTTGAAATATATCTGTGATAGAATATCCGTATCTAAATTGAAAATAAAAAAGTGAGGAAAATGATATGGCAAATCCAGTAATAACAATTGAAATGGAAAACGGAGATATTATGAAAGCAGAACTTTACCCGGAGATTGCACCGAATACAGTGAATAACTTTATTTCTCTGGTAAAGAAGGGATACTATGATGGATTGATTTTTCACCGTGTGATCCGTGGTTTTATGATTCAGGGCGGATGTCCGAAGGGAATCGGAACAGGCGGCCCGGGATATAACATTAAGGGAGAATTCGGACAGAATGGTTTTAAAAATGATCTGAAGCATACCAAAGGCGTGCTTTCCATGGCGCGTGCAATGCATCCGGATTCCGCAGGTTCCCAGTTCTTCATCATGCATGAGAATGCACCGCATCTGGATGGTGCTTATGCAGCATTTGGTAAGGTGACAGAGGGACTTGATATTGTGGATAAGATTGCAGAGACGGCAACTGATTATCAGGATCGCCCGTTAGAAGTACAGAAGATGGCAAGGGTTACGGTAGAAACCTTTGGAGAAGATTATCCGGAGCCGGAAAAAGCGTAGAAATTCAAGAAAAAAAGTCGTTGTAACATAGAAGATTACAGCGACTTTTTTTCATTGAGAGAGGTTCAAGAGGTAATAGCCTCTTCTGTATTAGTTCAGCATTTCAATGAATGCACCAGGTCTTGTATTAATAGAAATTATTGTGTTTGTTTGTATATCACTATCATAGAAAAAAATTCAGAAAATGTACAATAGAAAAAAAGGATGATTGTATTGGATTTGTCTATTATTGAAAAGTCGAAAAAAGAAAATGTCAAAAGTGAGACTGGCGGATTTATTGACAAAATCCCAAGTTATGATACAATATACGTAAATCCGGTGAGAGAAGACCAGCCGATCAGGGAAACCTTTTTGATGATTCGGGTGGTTTTCTTTATTTGACGGAGTGTTATGGAAAATAGAAAAGATTAATGTAACGGAGGGAACAATTATGGTAATTAATAAAAATGTAGAAGGAAAGAATATGACAATCGCATTAGACGGAAGATTGGATACCACTACAGCACCGCAGCTGGAAGCTGAACTGAAAGATAGTATAGATGGAATTGAGAAATTAGTTTTTGATTTTGAAAATTTAGGATACCTTTCTTCTGCCGGTCTGCGTGTTCTTCTGTCTGCTCAGAAGACTATGAATAAACAGGGAGAGATGGTAATTACCAAAGTAAATGAGACCATTATGGAGATTTTTGAGGTAACCGGATTCGTTGATATTCTCACAATCGAGTAAATTACATCGAAGTCTGAGACAAGGATGGAATAAGGAGGATATCGAATGCGTGAAATAACGGTTGATGCAGCCATTGAAAATATTGCAGAAGTAACCGCTTTTGTAGATGAACAGCTTGAGGCATTTGATTGTCCCATGAAAGTACAGATGCAGATAGATATTGCAATTGATGAGCTGTTCAGTAATATCGCACATTATGCTTATAAACCAGAGGTCGGAAAGGCAACGGTAAGAGTGGAGCTTGACGAAGATCCCCGTGCGGCTGTTGTGACTTTTATTGATAATGGAGTTCCATATGATCCGCTTGCAAAAAAGGATCCGGATGTTACCCTGTCTGCAGAGGAGAGGAAGATAGGCGGATTGGGAATATATCTGGTAAAAAAAAGTATGGATGATATGTTCTATGAATATAAGGATGGACAGAATATTCTTATTATCAAAAAATTATTATAAGAGCTGATGCCTGTCAGGCGAAGCAACGGAGGTACAGACGGCATGAACCAGATGGTTCGGACAGAGAATCTTGTATTTGAATATGACAAACGTGATGAAGAAGGCAATGTGATTGGTAAGTCCCGTGCCATTGATGAAGTTAATATTGACGTTGAAGCGGGACAGTTTATTGCGATTCTTGGCCATAATGGATCGGGAAAATCTACCTTTGCCAAGCATATAAATGCAATACTGGTTCCTACGGAGGGAACCATGTGGGTGAATGGAAGAAATACAAAGGAGCCGCAGGAATTATGGAAGGTAAGACAATCGGCGGGAATGGTATTTCAGAATCCGGATAATCAGATTATTGGAACAGTGGTAGAAGAAGACGTGGGTTTTGGACCGGAGAATCTGGGTGTGCCTACAGAGAAGATCTGGCAGAGAGTGGAAGACAGTCTGAAAGCGGTCGGGATGATAGAATACAGACATCATTCACCGAATAAGCTGTCCGGAGGTCAGAAACAGAGAGTTGCAATAGCAGGTGTGATTGCTATGCGCCCAAAGTGTATCGTGTTGGATGAACCAACTGCGATGCTGGATCCTAACGGACGAAAAGAAGTACTGCGAACAGTTCAGGAACTTCGGAAAGCGGAGAAAATAACAGTGATCCTTATTACGCATTATATGGAAGAAGTTATCGATGCGGATAAGGTATTTGTTATGGATCATGGACATGTAGTCATGGAAGGAACTCCCAGGGAGATTTTTTCAAGGGTAGATGAGCTTAAGAAATATCGTCTGGATGTTCCGCAGGTAACCATGCTTGCGGATGAAATTCGGAAACGCGGACTGGACATCCCGGCAGGAATTCTGAGAAAAGAAGAATTAGTGGAGGCGCTATGTCAATTAAAATCGAACATTTAAATTATGTATATGGCGCAGGGACTGCTTATGAGTCACATGCACTGAAAGATATCTGCCTGGAGATTCCGCATGGAGAGTTTGTAGGTATTATAGGACATACCGGATCGGGAAAATCTACTTTGATCCAGCACTTGAATGGGCTTTTAAGAGCGACAGACGGGGCGTTATATTATAATGGAAAAAATATTTATGAAGAAGGCTATCCCATGCGGGAACTTCGTAATCAGGTAGGACTGGTGTTTCAATATCCGGAACACCAGCTTTTTGAGGTAGATGTTCTGACGGACGTATGTTTTGGCCCTAAGAATCAGGGATTGTCGCCGGCAGAGTGTGAGCAGTGTGCTCTGGAGGCATTGAGGCTGGTTGGACTGAAGGAGAAGTACTACAGGTCTTCGCCTTTTGAACTTTCAGGAGGACAGAAACGAAGGGTAGCAATTGCGGGAGTTCTGGCCATGCATCCGAAGGTTCTGGTACTGGATGAACCAACTGCAGGTCTGGATCCAAAAGGGCGGGATGAGATACTGGATCAGATTGCTTACCTGCATAAGGAGAGTGATATGACGGTTATACTGGTGTCGCACAGTATGGAGGATATTGCGCGTTATGCAGACCGCATTATCGTGATGAATAAAGGACAAGTACTCTATAATGATAGACCTAAGGCAGTATTTGCCCACTACCAGGAGCTGGAGAAGGTTGGACTTGCGGCCCCGCAGGTGACTTATATTATGCATGAGTTGAGGGAACATGGAATTGACGTTGGAGTAACGGCGACTACAGTGGACGAGGCTGCAGATGAAATCATGGGAGCGTTAGGAAGATGATTCGAGATATTACTATAGGACAATATTATCCGGCTAAAAGCGTGCTGCATAGGCTGGATCCCAGAGTGAAACTGGTGTGTACACTTTTTTATCTGGTTTCACTGTTTTTGTTTAAAAGTATTCCGGGATACATTGTGGCAACCTTGTTTTTAATATCGGTGGTTCGGCTTTCCAAAGTACCCTTTTCTTATATAATGCGGGGAATGAAGCCGGTGTTTATGCTGCTTATGATAACGGTTTTATTTAATTTGTTTCTGACAAGGGGAGGAGAAGTCCTGCTTCATGTGTGGGTGTTTACGGTTACGGAGGAAGGGCTTCGTACGGCAGTTTTTATGGCAATTCGTTTGATTTATCTGATTGCCGGTTCCTCTTTAATGACTTTTACGACTACACCGAATGAACTGACAGATGGTATAGAAAGCCTGTTGGGACCTTTAAATAAACTGCGTGTTCCGGTACATGAAGTTGCAATGATGATGTCTATTGCGCTTCGTTTTATTCCAATCCTTCTGGAAGAGACGGATAAGATTATGAAAGCTCAGATTGCCAGAGGTGCAGATCTTGAAAGTGGGAATATTATTCAGAAAGCGAAGAGTATGGTTCCTATCCTGGTTCCGCTTTTTGTGTCTGCTTTCCGTCGGGCGAATGATCTGGCTATGGCCATGGAAGCGAGATGTTATCGAGGTGGTGAGGGAAGGACAAAGATGAAGCCGTTGCATTACCGAAAGAGGGATTATGCGGCATATGTTCTGATGCTACTTTATGTGGTAGCAGTTGTTTTGATTGGAAGATATGTACCGTTCCATATATGGATATTCTAAAAGGAATTGGAAATTATGAAGCAGAAAAAGACTCAGAGATTAAAAAGAGTAAAGCTGACGGTTGCATATGACGGCACGGGTTATTGCGGATGGCAGATACAGCCGAATGGTATTACTGTCGAAGAGGTTCTTAATAAAGCGCTTTCCAGATTGACAGGTGAAGAAATTCATGTCATAGGGGCCAGCAGAACGGATTCGGGAGTCCATGCACAGGGGAATGTGGCTGTTTTTGACACGGTATCCTCTATCCCTTCGGAGAGAATGGCATATGCGTTGAATCAGAGACTGCCTGATGATATTGTAATAGTAAAGTCGGAAGAAGTTCCTCCGGATTGGCATCCAAGATATCAGGATGTAATAACCAAGACTTATGAATATCATATATATAATTCGCAGGTGCCGGATCCGCTGAAACGCAGAACAACAGCTTTTGTGTCTTTTTCCCTGGATGTGGAGAAGATGAGGGAAGGAGCTGCATATCTTGTGGGGACTCATGATTTTGCGAGTTTCTGTAATGTGCGAACGAATGTAGAGGATACAGTGCGGACAATTTACAATATTGAAATTCGCCGGGAAGGCAGGGAAATTATTCTGAAAATTACCGGAAATGGCTTTTTGTACAATATGGTCAGAATCATTGCTGGGACTTTGATCCGCGTGGGAAGAGGTTTTTATACGCCGGAGCGTGTGAAGGAAATACTGGAGGCGAAGGAACGGACGGAGGCAGGAGTGACGGCACCGCCTCAGGGGCTGGTTCTGGTGGAGGTACGTTATGGAGAGTAAGAGGAGAAATATCTATTTTGATAATGGAAGCACATCCTATCCAAAGGCACCGGGAGTTGCGGATGCAGTAGCGCATCTGTTGACGCACGGTGCCTTTAATATTAACAGGGGAAATTACGAGGGGGCTTATGAGGTTGCAGAGATGGTGCTGGAAACCAGAGAAAAACTGGCAGCACTTTTCGGAGCGTCAGATTCCAGGCAGGTGGTTTTTACACCGGGAATTACATTCTCGCTGAACTATTTTATAAAAGGTTTATTGAAGCCGGGAGATCATGTGTTGATTTCCGGTCTGGAACATAATGGAGTGATGCGTCCTCTGCATCAGATGGAGAAATGCGGTATTACATGGGAAATTGTGCCTACAGATATGGATGGAACAGTATTACCGGAGAATGTGGAGTCCTGTATTCGAAAAGAAACAAAGGCTGTCATTATGCTACATGCTTCGAATGTGTGTGGAACGATTCTTCCTATTGGAGAAATTGGGGAAATCTGTCATCGGTATGGGCTTTATTTTGCAGTGGATACAGCTCAGAGTGCGGGTTCGATTCCTGTGAAAATGCAGGAGTGGCATATTGATTTTCTTGCGTTTACAGGACATAAGGGGCTGCTGGGACCGCAGGGAATCGGCGGCTTTCTGCTTTCTGATCGCCTGAATGAGGTGCTGGTACCTGTGATAACGGGAGGAACAGGAAGTCAATCGGATTCGTATGATGTGCCGGATACTCTTCCGGATAAATTCGAGAGTGGAACGATGAATCTTCCTGGAATCGCAGGTCTCCATGCCGCGCTGTCTTATATAGAAAAAGTGGGGATGGATAAGATTCATGGAAAGAAAATGGAATTAACGGAATATTTTCTGGAACAAATCGGGCAGTTCTCGGATATACGCGTGGTGGGAAAACAGGGAATCCATGACAGAGTAGCTGTAGTTTCATTGGATTTTCAGGGAAGGGATAATGCAGTTGTAGCATTTGAACTGGAACAGAATTACGGAATCATGACACGGGTGGGATTGCATTGTGCCCCTTTGGCTCATGAGACGCTTCATTCATATCCGCAGGGAACGGTTCGCTTTGCTTTCAGCGCCAGCAATACAAAAGAAGAGATTGATGTGTGTATTCATGCAATACGGGAAATCGACATATAGAAGTTATCAATAAATATTGTTTTTTTATTATAAAAAACAATAAGAGAACCGCCCTTATGGCATTGCCTGACCTCCTAAAAAATGTTACGGTTATCTAAGAGAGAAAGAGGATGCGGAACAGGGGAATCCGCTCTTCGAGAAACGAACATAGGAGGAAACAAAAATGGCAGATTACAGAAAAATGTGGGAAGATCTGGGGATGGATGTGGAGACGCATGATCAGTTATGCGAGGTGCTTCCACAGGCATTTGGAGATGTATATCTCTCACAGGAGAACAGACCGGAATCCATGGATTATTATAACTTTGTGGTAGCGGAAATTCACGGGGTTCGTCCTGCGGAGTTGATCG
Source organism: Sporofaciens sp. SGI.106 (assembly GCF_050314255.1). Lineage (NCBI taxonomy): Bacteria > Bacillati > Bacillota > Clostridia > Lachnospirales > Lachnospiraceae > Sporofaciens > Sporofaciens sp. SGI.106. The sequence goes on along the minus strand of NZ_JBNPMZ010000007.1, from coordinate 16,142 downwards.
AGCATCAGAAGAAGGGTGGAAAAGTATTCGGAACCTTCTGCATATATGTGCCGGATGAAATTGTATTTGCTGCAGATGCTATTGCTACCGGATTGTGTGGTGGATCTCAGTTCTGGGTACCGGGAGGAGAGAAGGTGCTTCCTACCAATACCTGTCCACTGATCAAGGCGTCTGTTGGAGCACGACTGGATAAGACATGTCCATTCTTTAGAATTGCAGATATGTATGTTGGTGAAACCACATGTGATGGAAAGAAAAAAGCATGGGAGATCCTGGCAGAGGATGTACCGGTTCATGTAATGGATATTCCACAGATGAAACGTGCAAAAGATATCAAAGCCTGGGCAGAAGAAATCACAGATTTTAAGAAGGTAGTAGAAGAATTTACCGGAAATGAAGTGACAGCAGAAAAGCTGGGTGCAAGCATTCACATGATTAATGAGAAGAGAAAAGCGCTGAAACGTCTTTATGATCTGAGAAAGAACGATAAACTTCCAATCAGTGGAAAAGATGTCCTTTTGATTTCTCAGATCGCATTCTATGATGATCCGACCAGATTTACCCAGATGACACACAAACTGTGTGATGAGCTGGATCAGAGAGTGGCAGACGGAGTCAGTGTATTTGCAGATGGAACAAAACGAATCATGCTGACGGGAACACCGCTTGCAATTCCGAACTGGAAGATTCATAATCTGGTTGAGACCAGCGGAGGAGCTGTTGTATGCGAAGAAATGTGTACCGGAACCAGATATTTTGAGAATCTTGTGGATGAAACAAAGACTACAGTAGATGACCAGATTCAGGCTATCGCAGAGCGTTATATGGGAATCAATTGTGCATGCTTTACACCAAATTCAGCGAGAATTGATGATATTATCCGCCTTGCTAAGGAATATAAGGTTGATGGAGTTATTGATGTAAATCTGAAATTCTGCAGCCTTTATGATGTGGAAGGCTACACAGTAGAGAGAGCATTGAAGGAAGCAGGAATTCCGGTTCTTGGAATTGAGACGGATTATGTGGACAGCGATGCACAGCAGCTTCGTACGAGAATCAGCGCATTTATCGAGATGCTGAATAAATAAGAAAGTCGGGATTTATCATGAAGGAGATACAGTATTATGTGTTGTTTCCCAACCATGATAATGGAATGCGGCTTCATAAGGAACTAAAAGCACTCGGGGTAAAGGCGGTAATAGCCCCAACCCCGAGGGTTGCCAGTAAATGCTGTGGGATTTCTTTGCTGATTCAGAAGGAAGATGTAGAAATCGTTGAGCAGTGTGTCCGGGACCATCATATTGAGATTTTAAAAATCGCCGAGGTGGAGAAGGACGTGAATCCCAACCGGGACAGATATTGTTAAGAATCAATAGAGAAGGAGACAGATATGTATTACGTAGGAATAGACATTGGTTCTACAGCATCTAAGGTAGTGGTGCGGGGAGAACAGGAAAAGCACTTTGTGATGCCTACCGGATGGAGCAGTAAGGAAACAACTGAGACAATTAAAGAAAAGCTGTTAATTGACGGGATAGATGTTCTGTCAGAATCTGTAAAAGTAGTTGCTACCGGTTATGGTCGTGTGGCAGTGGATTTTGCAGATTATGTGATTACGGAAATCACCTGTCACGCAAGAGGCGGAAGAGAGCTGGCCGGAGATAACGGCGCGATTATCGACGTGGGTGGACAAGACACCAAGGTGATTATTGTAGAACATGGAATGGTGCAGGACTTTTTGATGAACGACAAATGTTCTGCCGGAACAGGTAAATTCCTTGAGATTATGGCGAACAGGCTGGGGATTACGCTTCAGGAGCTTTTTGATATGGCGGAAGCAGGAACAGTTCTTCCTATTAGTTCTCTTTGTACCGTGTTTGCAGAGTCCGAGGTTATCAATTACATCGGAGAGGGCAGAAAAAGGGAGGATATTGCTGCGGGAGTAGTAGATTCAGTAGCAGCCAAGGTGGCTCAGCTCAGTCAGAGAAAGAGTCTTCCGGATCAGATTATTCTGACGGGAGGACTTAGCCACAGTACATATTTTACAAAAATATTATCGGAAAAAATAGGAAAAACAGTGAAGCCGACAGAGTTTGGCCGTTTTGCGGGAGCTCTGGGAGCAGCAATTCTAGCGGAAGAGAAGTCAAGATAATTGACTTCTTTTTTTGTGGAATAGAGATGTATTTTATTCATTTGTAGAAACGATTCGGACAATTAAAGAAAGAAAATGAAATTTATTCTCGTTAAAATTTAAGAAAATGGATAACAATAATAATAAAAATTGTCCAAATGTGTTAAAATTGAAAAAATGGATGGAAATTATACATAACCTTGTGTTAGTATAATTAAAATGATTAAATCTGTGGGAGGATTTTAGAAATGGAGATGTTATTAAAAGTGGTTCCTCTTTTCGGAGTTCTTGCACTGCTTTTTGCAGCATACCTTGCGGCAAAAGTAAACAAGCAGGATATGGGAACCGACAGAATGAAGGAGATTGCAGGCGCAATCAGTGAGGGCGCACAGGCTTTCCTCAAAGCAGAGTATAAGATTCTTGTAATCTTTATCGCTGTTGTATTTGTTTTAATCGGACTTGGCCTTAAGAGCTGGGTAACTGCCATCGCATTCGTTGGCGGTGCATTATTCTCTATTATTGCTGGATATTGTGGTATGACAGTGGCTACAAAGGCAAATGTCAGAACAGCAAATGCAGCAAAAGAGAGCGGAATGAACAAAGCACTTTCTATCGCATTCTCAGGCGGAGCTGTTATGGGAATGTGCGTAGCAGGTCTTGGAACACTGGGTGTCAGCCTTGTTTACCTTGCTACAGGTAATCCGGGAGTTCTCTCCGGATTTAGTATGGGTGCTTCTTCTGTAGCACTTTTTGCCCGTGTTGGCGGTGGTATCTACACAAAAGCTGCTGACGTTGGAGCAGACCTGGTAGGTAAAGTCGAAGCAGGAATCCCGGAGGACGACCCGCGTAATCCGGCTGTTATCGCTGATAACGTAGGAGATAACGTAGGTGATGTTGCCGGTATGGGCGCTGACCTGTTCGAATCTTATGTAGGTTCTCTTGTATCTGCACTTACACTTGGAATTGCTGTTTCAGGTGGTGTGAAAGATGCCGGAGTATTATTCCCGTTAGCAATTGCAGCAATCGGTCTTGTTGCTTCTATCATTGCTTCTTTCTTTGTAAAAGGTGGGGAGAATACCGATCCTCAGAAAGCTCTTTCAAAAGGAAGCTATGTTTCAGCAGCAATTGTTGTTATCTGCGCAGTTGTAATGAGTAATGTTTTATTCGGAAATATGAGTGCCGCAATCGCAGTTATTGCTGGTCTCATTGTTGGTGTTATTATCGGTAACGTAACAGAGTATTACACATCGGCTGACTATAAACCGGTTCAGAAGATTGGTGAGCAGTCCGAGACAGGACCGGCTACAACGATTATCAGTGGTATTGCAGTAGGTATGCAGTCTACAGCGATTCCGATGATCCTGATCTGTATCGGTATCTTTATCGCATTTATGGTATCCGGTCTGTATGGTATCGCTCTTGCAGCGGTAGGTATGCTTTCTACAACTGGTATTACCGTAGCAGTTGACGCATATGGTCCGATTGCAGATAATGCCGGCGGTATTGCGGAAATGTCCGGATTAGATGAGTCTGTTCGTGAAATCACAGATAAGCTTGACTCTGTAGGTAATACAACTGCAGCTATGGGTAAAGGTTTTGCGATAGGTTCTGCAGCACTGACAGCACTTGCTCTGTTCGTGTCCTATGCACAGGCTGTAGAGCTTGATGCGATCAATATCCTTGATCCGTTAGTAGTTATCGGTCTCTTTATTGGTGGTACTCTTACCTTCCTGTTCTCAGCTATGACTATGGATTCCGTATCTAAGGCTGCTTACAAGATGATTGAGGAAGTAAGACGTCAGTTCCGTGAGAAACCGGGCATCATGAAGGGAACAGAGAAGCCGGATTATACATCCTGTGTGGCAATCTCTACAACAGCAGCTCTTCACGAGATGCTGGTTCCTGGTATCATGGCAGTAGTAGTGCCGATCCTTGTTGGTGTTGTTCTGGGACCGGAAGCACTTGGCGGACTTCTTGGCGGTGCACTTGTATCAGGTGTTTTGATGGCAATCTTCATGTCCAACTCCGGTGGAGCATGGGACAATGCGAAGAAGTATATCGAGACAGGACATCACGGCGGAAAAGGAAGCGAAGCTCATAAGGCAGCAGTTGTTGGTGATACGGTAGGTGACCCGTTCAAGGATACATCAGGACCGTCTATCAACATCCTGATCAAGCTTATGACAGTTGTTTCACTGGTATTTGCACCACTGTTCATGGCTATTGGCGGATTATTATAAAATACAGATTTTGAATAAAATTGAAAAGCGGGAATTCAGACTTCGGTTTGGATTCCCGCTTTTTGCACCTGAAAATACCATTCACCCGTCAAAAATAACCGTTCAGACAAAATCTATTGATTAATTCTTAAAAAAATATAAAATAAAATCAAACATTTGAAACGGCCATTTCAAAAACGGAATGAGAAAATGAAATAAGGAAAAGGTGACGAGAGATGGAAAAGAAAAAAGGGTTTTCAATACCTCTTACGACGCAGATCCTGATTGCAACGGTAGGCGGTATTGTATTTGGAGCAGTTGTGGGGCCATGGGCTTCTAATTTGAAATTTATTGGTGATATTTTTATTCGTCTGATTCAGATGTCAGTTGTACTTCTGGTTATGTCTGCAGTAGCAGCGGCAGTAGGAAGCGGTGACGGACAGGATGTCGGAAAAATGGGATTCCATACATTTAAGTGGATTATTGGTTTTACAGTAATTTCAGCAGGTTTTGGTGTAGTTCTTTCCATGCTGTTAAAACCGGGAATCGGAATCGAGATTGCAAGCGCTGAGGAAGTGGCAAATGCAGCTGTAGAATCTTCTTCTCTGCAGGAAACAATTTTAGGATTCGTACCGACAAACATCATTGGATCTATGGCAGACAGTGCAATGGTTCCATGTATCGTATTCTCCCTGTTCTTCGGTATTGCAATGGGTGCATACACAAGACAGAGCGGAAACCGCAACATGGTAGAGTGGGTAAAAGGATTAAATTCTATTATCACAAATATTATCAAGACAGTTATGAACATTGCGCCAATCGGTATCTTCTGTCTGCTTGCTAACGTAGCAGGTTCTACAGGACTTAAGGTTATCATCCCGATGATGAAATTCCTTCTGCTTCTCCTGATTGGTGATGCAATTCAGTTCCTGTTATTTGGACCATTTACAGCAGCTCTCTGCAAGGTAAATCCGGCAAAAATGCCGAAGAAATTTGCTAAGATGTCCATTATGGCTGTAACAACAACTTCCGGAGCTATCTGCCTTCCAACTAAAATGGAAGACGAGGTTACCAAGTTTGGTATCAGCCGTAAGGTGGCAGACTTTACAGGACCGATTACCATGTCCATGAACAGCTGTGGTGCAGCACAGTGCTATGTGGCAGCAATTTTCTTCATGGCACAGTCTACTGGAATTGAAATGACTGTATATCAGATGGGTATGGCAATCTTGTTATCCTGTCTCATGTGTATGGGTACAATCTCTGTACCGGGTGGTTCTGTAATCGTATATACATTCCTGGCATCCTCATTGGGACTTCCTCTGGAAAGTATTGCAGTTCTGATCGGTATTGACTGGTTTGCAGGTATGTTCCGTACACTGATGAACGTAGACGTTGACGTTATGGTAGGAATGCTGGTAGCAAGTAAACTTGGAGAACTGGACCGTGACGTATACAACGAAAAGAAAGTAGTTACTTATTAATTAGCCAATCACGTTTACTAAATCATACATAACTCTCAAAAAAGTCTCTGGTGTATCTGGAATAGATGTACCGGGGACTTTTGCTTTATACAGAAAGATGGTATGATAAGAAAAGAAATGTAGTCAGGAGGAAATCCTTATGAAAGCAAATCAGTTAATATTTCAACTGATATTGAATATCAGCCTTCAGGTTATGGTAGCCAGCCTTCTGTCCAAATTGAAGATTGTCCAGGATGTCATTCTTCAGGAACGCAGAAGCTGGAAAAGTCAGGCCTTTTTGGCAGTGATATTTGGCGGAATGATTATTTTGTCCACGTATACAGGAATTGATATTGGCAGCTACAGTCTGAATACCCGTCTGATTGGTGCGATGGCGGCAGGCCTGCTGGGAGGGCCCATTGTGGGTCTGTATGCGTCTCTGATCGGTGCTATTTATGTATATTTTTTCTCCACACCTCAGGCTTTTGCAATGGCATCGGCTTTTTCTACCATGATATTCGGACTTCTTGGCGGTGGGTTTTATCCATATTTCCAAAGGGGAAAATGGAAGTATAAGGATTTGTTTCTGCTTGCCTGCTTTGCAGAGGTGTGCGAGATGGTGGCACTCCTCCGGCTGACGGTGACGGTCCATGTAAAACTGGAGACCATTCTCCCAAAATCGATTCCGATGATTCTTCTGAATGCAATTGGTATCCTGATTTTTATCTCTGTGTTTAACACGGTGTTCATCCAGCAGGATGAGGAAAGCAGCCGGCAGCTGCAGATTGCGTCCGGTCTTTCCAAAAAAGCTCTGCCTTTACTTCGGGAAGGATTCCAGGGGTCGGGTAATATGGAAGAAATGGCAGATATTATGTTACAGGAAACAGACTGGGTCGGTGTGATGATTACAGACCGAACTAAAATTCTGACATGGAAGAAAAAAGAGATAGAGTATGAACCGGAGAACGAAGAAGATATCCTGCAGATTGGAAAGGATGCCATGGAGCATATGGAGATGGCGACTTTGTACCAGGTGCCTCTTACCAGTCCTTTATATGATTGTATGAAAGAATTCTCACTTGTGGCGGTTCCATTTGTAATTCAGGAACAATCCGTGGGCTGTATGATCGTCTGGATGAAAAAGCAGTGGGTATTTCGCCAGAGTGAGCTGGAGCTTCTGCAGAACTTTGTGACAATCGGTTCTTTTCAGATAGCGATGGCGGATTTTGAACATCAGACTATGATGCGCCAGAAGGCGGAGTTCAAGGCACTTCAGTTTCAGGTAAACCCGCATTTTCTCTTTAACGCATTGAACACGATTTCCTGTGTGTGCAGGGAGGATCCGGAGCGTGCAAGAGAACTTTTGATTATACTTGCTAATTATTTCCGCTATAATCTGGACTATGAAGCGTACCTGGTGCCAATGGAGGAAGAGTTGAACCATGTGAGAGATTATCTGGCGATTGAGAAGGCCAGATTTGAGGATAAGCTGGAAGTAAGTTATGAACTTCCGGAGCAGATGAATATTCAGATTCCAACGCTGATTCTTCAGCCGATTGTGGAAAACGCTGTGCGTCATGGCAAGGATGCAAGAGGACGCAGAATCGTTCATATCCGTATCTGGGAAGAGTCAGAAATGTTTGTAGTTGTAATCAGCGATTGCGGACAGGGATTTGCCGATGGAGTACTGGAGAGGCTGGAACAGGGAGAACCCATCGGAAGCAGCATTGGACTTAGCAACGTACATAAAAGGATGCAGAGTATTTACGGAAAAGAACACGGATTAAAAATCACAAGTACTGAAAAAGGCAGCAGTGTCAGGTTGGAATTTGTGAAGGAGAAGACAAAGGAGAAAGAGAATGAGGATAGCGGTCATTGATGATGAGAGACCGGCAAGGAGTGAACTTAAGCATCAGCTTCTGGAACTTCTGCCGGATGCGGAGATTGAGGAAGGGGATTGCGGAGCAGCCGCATTGGAACTGGCAGGCAGCAGGAAATTTGACATCATTTTCCTGGACATTAATCTGGGGGACATTAATGGAACGGTTCTGGTTAATGCACTGAAAAATATGCAGCCGGGAGTAAAAATCGTATTCGTAACTGCATATTCGGAATACGCGGTTCAGGCATTTGAGCTGGAAGTAGAAGACTATGTCATGAAGCCTTATGATAAAAAGAGGCTTGAGAAAGTGCTGAAAAAATGCTTTGCAGAGCAGACAGCAAAACCGGAGCAGGAGGCACCAAAACGGATTGCGATCAACAGCAATGGGAAGACCATTTTCGAGGACATCCAGAACATTGTTTATATTGAAACATACAACCGGGGATGCATGATTCACGCGGAAGGAAATGAGTATTACGAGAGTAAATCTCTTGGAGAGTATGAGAAGCGCCTGGAAGGAATGCAGTTCTTCCGGATGCATAAGAGCTATCTGATCAATCTGGATAAAGTGAGGGAGGTATTCCCGTGGGGCAGTAACAGCTTCTGTCTGAGAATGAAGGGTTACGATGATAATATCCTTCCGATTGGACGGGATAAGGTCAAAGTGCTCCGACAGCTGCTTGGGTGTTGACAAAAGAGTAAAAATGCGATAGCATATCAATCAGGCAAAGAGAGTAAAAGGCTTTGAAAAGAAAAAGTAGCAGCCGGGGCACCCATACAGAAAGCAGCCGGGAGATGAGAGGCGCATGAAGGAACCGTTTGTGAATACATCTTGGAGCTCCGTACCGAAAGAAAACGAGTAGGCTGCGGCGTAAGACATGCGTTATTTGTTCGGGCTGTGTAAGCAGCCGGGTGAGACTGTGGGTGTGAGTCCATGGTGAATCAAGGTGGTACCACGGGAATATAACCTCGTCCTTATTATAAGGACGAGGTATTTTTTTCGTAAAAAAGAGAGTATAAAAGAAGAGGAGAAGAAAGATGGGAATTTATGAAGAATTACAGGCGAGAGGACTGATCGCACAGGTTACAGATGAGGAATTAATCAGAGATCTGGTGAATAATGGAAAGGCAACATTTTACATCGGATTTGACCCGACAGCAGACAGCCTTCATGTAGGACATTTTATGGCGCTTTGCCTGATGAAGCGTCTGCAGGAGGCCGGAAATAAGCCAATCGCTCTGATCGGCGGAGGTACTGCCATGATTGGAGATCCGTCCGGCAGAACAGATATGCGCCAGATGATGACACCGGAGACCATTCAGCATAACTGCGAGTGCTTTAAAAAGCAGATGAGCCGTTTTATTGATTTTTCAGATGGAAAGGCATTGATGGTAAATAACGCAGACTGGCTGATGGATCTGAATTATATTGAAGTTCTGCGTGAAGTGGGTGCTCATTTCTCCGTTAACCGTATGCTGGCAGCGGAGTGTTACAAGCAGAGAATGGAAAAAGGACTCAGCTTCCTGGAATTCAATTACATGATTATGCAGAGCTACGATTTCTATGCATTATACCAGAAATATGGATGCAATCTGCAGTTCGGTGGAGATGACCAGTGGAGCAATATGCTTGGCGGTACAGAGCTGATTCGCCGTAAACTTGGAAAAGATGCAAGTGCTATGACGATTACTCTTCTTCTTAACTCAGAAGGAAAGAAGATGGGAAAGACGCAGAGCGGTGCTGTATGGCTTGATCCGAATAAGACATCTCCGTTTGATTTCTACCAGTACTGGAGAAATGTTGCGGATGCAGATGTATTAAAATGTATCCGTATGCTGACCTTCCTCCCGCTTGAGGAAATTGATAAGATGGATTCCTGGGAAGGTGCTCAGCTTAATACAGCAAAAGAAATTCTTGCATACGAGCTGACCAAACTGGTACACGGCGAAGAAGAGGCGAAGAAAGCACAGGAGTCTGCGAGAGCGCTCTTTAGTCAGGGGGCGGCAGCAGATATGCCGACCGCAGAGCTTACGGCGGATGATTTTACAGATGGCAATATTGACATTCTTACTATGATGGTAAAAAGTGGTCTGGTTCCGTCCAAGTCTGAGGCACGCCGCGCAGTACAGCAGGGCGGTGTGGCTGTAGACGGTGAGAAGGTGACTGACATTTATCAGTCATTTGCGGCAGCAGACATGGAAGGCGAAGGCCTGATCGTAAAGAAAGGTAAGAAGAATTTCCGTAAGGTTGTTGTGAAATAGGAGTGAAAGATATGGAATTTAAAGAAATAAAAATAGAAGATTTATCATTTAATCCGTTTAATAAAATCGGAAAGCAGTGGATGCTGCTCAGTGCCGGAACGGAAGAAAATTGTAATACAATGACGGCCAGTTGGGGTGGTCTGGGTATTATGTGGGGCAAGCAGGCAGCTACAGTATACATCCGTCCTCAGAGATACACAAAGGAATTTGTGGACAACAGTGAGTTATTCACCATTTCTTTCCTGGCAGAAGATTACAGAAAAGCGTTGAATTTCTGCGGAAGCTTTTCGGGAAGGGAAGTAAAGGATAAATGGGAGATGGCAGGTCTGCATCCGGTAGCTGTAGATGGAACAGTCGGAGTGGATGAGGCAGAAATGATCTTTGTATGCAAAAAGATGTACCATCAGGAAATGAAACCGGAGTGCTTTGATGCGCCGGAAAATGATGCAAAATGGTATCCTGATAAAGATTACCACACCATGTATATTGCAGAAATCCAGAAGGTTTTGGTAAAAGGTGAATAAGCGCAGGCGGGATTAGTCGATGGATATCCCGGGGCAGCGCTCTAAAATCTGATCTATATTTTTAATAATTCCGGAGGCTCCAACCTGTTCAATACAGATGGAGGCTCCGGAATTTGCAAATTGACCGCATTCCGGCAGGGATAATCCTTTTCTGAGTGCGTACAGGAAACAGGCAGTAAAGGTGTCGCCTGCACCTGTGGTATCTATGCATTTTGCGGAAGGATAAGCCGGAATCCAGAAACGTTCGGATTTGGACTTGATAAAACATCCTTTTTTCCCCGCTTTCAAAATGACATGTTTTACGCCGCAGTCCAGAAAGGCCTCTGCAATTTCGTCCCAGTCGTTCAGACCGGTCAAAAGAGCTGCCTCCTCATAATTGGGGAAAATATAATCCAACAGCGAGAGACAGTCTTTCATATCTGCAATATTCTCACCGTTTTTTCGCTTGGTCATATCTGCACACAGAATCATACCTTTTTGTTTTGCATAAGAAAATAGATTTGCGAGTGCCGCATTATCAAAGGTAGGAGCTACGAAAATGCTGGCAAAGCACAGGATGGCGCCGTCTTCCAGTGCATCATCAGGGATGTCAGACGGACAGAGTTTTCTGAGACTTCCGTTTGGAGAAGTGATGAAATGCCGTTCTCCGTCTGCGTCAACAAAAACCACATTGATTCCTGTGGAAATAGCCGGGTCCTGTGAAATGCTGTCTGTTTTTATTCCGCGTTTACGGCAGGTGTCCAGCAGAAACTCCCCGGCAGAATCCTGGCCGATTTTGCTGACGAGGCGAACAGATCCGCCCATAGCAGCCAGAACTGAAGCTTCATTCAGGGCGTCGCCTCCGGTCTGCATGGCAATCTGATCCGCAGGATGTGATCCGGTAGAGAAAACGTCCGGGTTTACCGGCTGCGCCAGAACATCGATGATAGCTGCGCCTATTATAATAAAATCTGTTGAATTTCCCATACTGTTTTCTCCTTTCTTATCCGGACACCTGATTGTATTAACAGAACTTCAAATATTTTACACTGTAAGGAGGCATATCAAGCTGACCATTCAGCTGCATCTCCTCATTGGTCAGGAGGTCTGTTACACTTCCGTTTAAATCTCCGTGACTGGCTGTAAATGCATCTCCGGAGGCATTGATCGCAACAAAAACTTTCTCATTTTCAGAAGCCCGTTCAAAAATGAGCTGGTGGTTAGTAAGAACCACATTGCGATAAGAACCATTGCAGAGACCGTCACTTGACTGGCGGACACGGATGAGATCTTTTATAAATGAAGTGAGCTCATTCGGTTCCGGTTTCTCGAAACATGGACGAAGTGCGTAGTCATTGTCCGGTGCTTTCTGTCCTTCTGCGCCCCACTCGCTTCCATAATAGATGCAGGGAACCCCGGGCATGCCAAGCAGCAGTCCATAGGCAAGCGGTATATGAGCCTTGTTAGTAAGGATGCTGGCAAGACGGGTGACATCATGATTATCCGCAAAGGTCATCAGATGCTTACCACGGTAAATACACCATTGGTCAGAACCGAACTGCCGGTGCAGGGAATGGGCGATCTCAAACATATTCATAGAATTAAAGCTGGAAAAAAGCCCTTTATAACATTCGTAATTGGTACAGCTGTGCAGCATCTCGTCATTAACGATTAAATTATAATCCCCAAACAAAACCTCGCCGATCAGGGCAAAATCCGGTTTTATTTCCTGTGAAAATGTCCGGAGTCTTCGCATAAAGTTATGATCCAGACAGTATGCAACATCCAGGCGAAGCCCGTCGATGTCAAAGGTATCAATCCAGAATTTGACGCAGTCAAGCAGATAATCTACGACGGCAGGATTCTGAAGGTTCAGCTTAACAAGCTCATAATGTCCTTCCCATCCCTCATACCAGAAACCATCATTATAGCAGCTGTTTCCGTCAAAATTCAGATGGAACCAGTCTTTGTACGGGGAATCCCATTTCTTTTCCTGAACATCGCGAAATGCCCAGAAACCGCGACCTACATGATTAAAAACACCATCCAGAACGATTTTAATATTGTGATCATGCAAATCCTGACATACCTCGGCAAAGTCTTCGTTTGTTCCAAGTCGGCAGTCAATTTTTCGGAAATCCCGGGTGTCATACCCGTGGTTATCGGATTCGAAAATTGGATTCAGTAATATAGAAGAAATGCCCAGATTTTCTAAATACTCGGTCCATTCCTTCAGCTTCAAAATCCTGGGAACGACCTTTCCGTCATTTGAGGTCGGTGCTCCGGTAAATCCAATCGGATAAATTTGATAAAATACACTGTTATAAGCCCACATAAGCAGTCCTCTCTTTCCAAATTGCTGTCATTGCATTATTTTAACATTTTTTATTGGATATTTACAGACTTCTTTCAGAAAAGTATAATAAAAAGAGTAAGGAAAAAGCGCAGAAAAACGCAAAAAAATGGTTGACAGGAAATAGAGGATGGAATATACTATAACAGTATGACAAAAGGAGAAACAGCGCAGCCAAAGCCCCGGAAGCGACTGATTTCGATAGAAAGATAATAGTAAAGAGATGTAATGATTCATAGGAGGTAAACCAATGAAAACTTATATGGCTAGTCCAGACAAGATTGAAAGAAAATGGTATGTAGTTGACGCTGCAGGATATACATTAGGACGTTTAGCTTCCGAAGTAGCTAAGGTTTTAAGAGGAAAGAACAAACCTGAATTTACACCACATATCGACACAGGAGATTATGTAGTAGTTGTAAACGCAGAGAAGGTAAAAGTAACTGGTAAGAAAATGAGCCAGAAGGTATACTACAATCACTCTGATTATGTTGGAGGAATGAGAGAGACAACATTAGCAGAGATGATGGACAAGAAGCCGGAGAAGGTTATCGAACTCGCTGTAAAAGGCATGCTTCCGAAGGGACCTTTAGGAAGATCCATGATTAAGAAACTTCATGTATATGCTGGACCAGAGCATGAGCAGCAGGCTCAGAAGCCAGTAGAACTGAAATTTTAATTAGGAATGGTCGAAAGGAGGATATAAAATGGCTACAGCAAAATTCTACGGAACAGGAAGAAGAAAAAAATCAATCGCAAGAGTATATTTAGTACCGGGAACAGGTAAGATTACTATAAATAAAAGAGATATCGATGAGTATCTTGGACTTGAGACACTGAAAGTTATCGTTCGTCAGCCGTTAGTTGCTACAGAGACAGACGGAAAATTTGACGTAATCGTTAACGTAAAAGGTGGCGGATACACAGGACAGGCAGGAGCAATCCGCCATGGTATCTCCAGAGCTCTTCTTCAGGCAGATGAAGATTACAGACCGGTTCTTAAGAAAGCCGGATTCTTAACACGTGATCCACGTATGAAAGAACGTAAGAAATACGGTCTCAAAGCAGCTCGTCGCGCACCACAGTTCTCAAAACGTTAATTTGGAGCGAAGCGACAACGAGAGAAAACGAAGTTTTCTCGAGTCTGTTTCAAAGCGACAACGAGAGAAAACGAAGTTTTCTCGAGTCTGTTTCAAAGCGACAACGAGAGAAAACGAAGTTTTCTCGAGTCTGTTTCGAAGATATCAAAAAGATTTTTGTCCCGGAAGCAATTTTGTTTCCGGGATTTCTTCATATCTTGTCAAGTCGTTGACCGTAGATTCAATTATACTTTAATCAAGTCACCTGGGTCAGGGTTAGATGATGACCGCAAATCCAAGAAATCTCAAACAAGTCACTCAAGTCGTCGAAGAAGGATGACTGCAAATCCAAGAAATCAAAAACAAGTCACTCAAGTCATCGAAGAAGGATGACTGCAAATCCAAGAAATCAAAAACAAGTCACTCAAGTCATCGAAGAAGGATGACCGCAATTCCCAAAATCAAATATAAGTCAATAGAAGGAGAAAAAGCTATGCGAGGTTTAAAACATATGCTCTTACAGGAGCAGAAGTATCTGGAAAACATTGTTGAAAAAGCAAAAGAAGGCTTGGCTACAGCACCGGATGGGCACCTTAGAATTTCCAAAGATAAAAACAAAATCAGATATTATCATTGTACAGAAGATAATAGTGGAATCTATATTCCGAAATCAGACAAATACTTACCTCAAGAGCTAGCTCAGAAAACTTACAACTTATCTGTGGTAAAAAAGGCAGAATCGAGACTAAAGCAGATTAAGAAAATCATGAGAGATTATTCAGATGATGAGATCGAGGAGCTTTTCACATCTCTGCATGCAGGCAGGCAAGCCCTCATTACGCCTGTGGAGCCAACATGGAAGCAGCTTGTTGACGAATGGAATGTAGAAAAATACCAGGGAAAAGAATTTCAGGAAGGACTTCCCTTGATATTAACAGAACGCGGTGAAAGAGTACGTTCGAAATCTGAGAAAATCATGGCAGATTATTTCTTCAGGAACAAAATCGAGTATAAGTATGAATGTCCACTGTACTTAAAGGGTTACGGAACAGTTTATCCGGACTTCACATTCCTTTCGCAAAAAACAGGGGGAGAAATATACTGGGAACATGACGGGAGGATGGATGATCCGATATATGCAAGAAATGCAGTTAAAAAGATAGAAGCATATGAAAATAATAATATTTTCCCGGGAGAAAAATTAATTCTTACTTTTGAAACGGAAAGTACAATCCTCAATACAAAAACAATAGAAAAACTGGTGAATAAATATCTGGTGTAAAAGATTTTGAAAAAATTCACGGGCTTTTTATCATTTTATATAAAGCTGTGGTAGAATCTATATAAATGAGTTGCAAAGTTATGAAGTAAAATCGAGAGGTATGAGACTTTATGTTAGCGCCAAGAAAAGTTAAATTTGAAGCACAGAAAAGAGAGAATGAGAATCTGGAATTCAGAACATTTTTAAAGTGTAATGCAGATGAAAAAGAATTGGATCAACAGTTTTTAGCATTGCATGACGAGTTGTTCGCACAATATGATTGTAATAGATGTAGAAATTGCTGCAAGATGTATCATGGAAGTATTCCGGAGGAAGATGTTGAGAAAGACGCACTGTATTTGGGAATAGACGTTACAGATTTTACTGAACAATATTTGTTGGGGAAAGATTCCGAGGGGAATTACCAGACAAAGCATAAGCCATGTGACTTTTTAATCGCAGACGGGAGTTGTAAATTGGGGGATTGCAAGCCTGAAAGCTGTAAAAAATATCCGTATACGAATCAGCCGGAACGTTTGTGGAGTTTATATAGTGTGTTAGATGTGGTGTCTGTTTGTCCGGTGGCTTTTGAAATCTATGAAAGGCTGAAAAAGGAATATGGGTTCAAAAAATAAAATGAAATGGTATACACTATTTAGACAACACATTTTAGGATAAAAAAGCGGGAATCCTCGGTAATTCGATTGCCGAGATGAAAGCTCTATAGTGCCAGAGGGACGTCGTGAAAGGTAAAAGATTCAAGTTTGTAAAATTGCAGACGGTCTCTCTGGCGTGTTATGTAATAACAGAACAAATATTCGAATTTTGATTGCGGTAAAATTGCTCATATGATATACTATGTGTATGAAAGAAATTTAATACATTCAGGGACATGTGTATATAATATTAATTACCATGTGGTGTAGTCAGTCAAACATAGAAAAAAGATACTTTCTGCTGACATTGTTTTGTATCTGGGCCTCCTAAGC